>DYNO01000205.1 GCA_020721025.1 Thiomargarita sp.
CAAAGAAAGAAAATTTGACATTAGCAGACAGAATTTTCAGTTGTGACTGTGGTTTGGTCATTGACCGAGATTTAAATGCTGCAATTAATCTGAATAACTATAGTAGTTAGATAGTTAGAGTCGCGACCAGAATCAGCGAGACTTTAAACGCACGGAAGAGTCATTTAAGACTTGAGTTATCAAGCAGTGATGTTGACGACGTGAATAACGTTTGGTTTTCTACAAACGCTTAACGATATTTTTAAACTTTACTTTTTTACTGAGTTTGAAGATGTCAAATCGGTTCTATAGGTCCAGCGAAAAGGTTGAGCGAGAGTATTGTTGAAAAAAGTAATGAACGTTAGGATACGAGTTTTGAGTTCATCGGTTGACGTAAAGTGTCCACGCTTAAGCAATCGCCGTGACAAGATACTGAACCAGATTTCGACTTGATTGAGCCATGAGCAATGCTTTGGGGTATAAACAAACCGAATTCGATGACTCTCATCCTGCAAAAACTCAGTTCTCGATGCCATATTGTGCAAAATTCATGCTTTACCTTTAATGATTTTCTCACAGGGTGAATTTTGACTCCCCCTATTATCCCACCTTTCAACAACTCAAGGTACTAGCTTAAATTTTTAGGAGTTACACAGTTGAATGCAAGATATATAAAGGGTTTTGTAGATAAGTTCTGATGGCGGGATGAATAATCTGCAAGCCGGTATTAAGCATTGATGCCCAACACCGTTTGGTGGTGCTTTCCTGACCCCTGCCGTTTTACCAACTCCATCTTTTTCCAGTTTTTCATATTCTTTGGAAATGAATGTGTTATCAAGCAATTCGCAGTGGTCAAAGTCTAATTCTTTCACCTATTCCAGCAGCGCAAATGATTCGAGCAATTCACGAAATAACGCTTTTAGGAGTTACGCAGTTCAAATCTAATTTTCAATTTATTCAAAAAGTTAGTATTTTGATCGATTTGTTGATATTTTAATAAAATCAATTGAGTAACGATTCAACTGCGTAACTCCTAACTTTGTTAGAAAATAACTTTTTGTAGCCGCGGTCGTAAACTTCGTGCATTTTTAATGTCGCAATTGCTCAATTTCTGATTCAGAAAGTCCAGTGACTTCTGCAATCAACGCGATACTCAGACCCTTAAACAGCATTGCCCTTGCCATTTCTAACTTTCCTTCAAGTTTTCCTTCGAGTTTTCCTTCAAGTTTACCTTCCTGCTTACCTGCGAGGATTCCCTTCTGATAAGCGATTTCGTCACATATTTTCATGTTTTCTAAGAACATATTCATCTCCGAATCCGTGAGTACCCGGTGAAAGGCTTGCCAATCCACTTCTGTCAATTTGTTGTTGTAAAACAGTTGCTCAAAGAAGTTAAACAGCATTGAGATTAGTTGACGGTCTTCCGGACTGGGCAATTTTCTGGACAGTTTCGATAGGGCTTCGACTAATAACTTTCTGTCGTGATGTGCTTCACCTAAAAATAGTGTTGCGACCACATTGCCCATCTCAAATAATTTTTGTGCTGAGATTTCATTTTCTGCAATTTTGAAATAGCGGAAGTTGAGGGCGAATTCACCAAGTAAATCATGATGTTCAATTAATTCAGCTATATCTGTCGGTGCCGTCCATTGCGCTTGACCACTGTAAACCATGATCGGAAATATCGGCGGTAATTTATCTATTTTCGCTTCCGAATCCTTCAAACGCATGTAAAAACTAGAAATGTAGTGCAAAATCCGTAATGCCATGAATTTGTCAACACTTGACTGAAATTCTATCAAAATCACAATGTACGCGGTTTGACCACGCAATTGAACTTGGTAGATAACATCACTTTCCCGTTTTTCATATTCTTTGGAAATGAAGGTTTTATCCAGCAATTCGCAGTGGTCAAAGTCTAATTCTTTCACCCATTCCAGCGGCACAAACGATTCTAACAATTGGCGAAATAACGCTTTGTTGGAAAATAATTTTTTGTAGCCGCGGTCGTAAACTTCGTGCATGAAAGTTTATTTTGTTGAAGTAGCGTCTGTGGGTTTTGCCAATAATTTCAACTCTTTGGCAATAAGAAAATCCGCTGCTTTTAATAATTGTTCAGTAGTTTCAGTTTGTCCAGGACTCAAGCGATATTTGCCATTTACCACAACGTTAGGCACGCTGCTGATGCCATACGCTTGGGTCAATACCCGTGCTTGACGTACTTTACTGTCCACTGCAAACGAGTTATACGCTTCCGTAAACGCCTTTGCTTCAACTCCCAGCTTGACAAAAAATGCTTGTAATTCTACTTCGGTGCTCAATTTCTGATGTTTTTCTTGGATCGCATCAAATAAGAGTGGATGTATTTTCTCAAGTAACTTCAATGTGTCAGCCACATAAAAAGCTTTTGCTAGGGGAATATTGTTTTCACCAAATACTGCGGGAACTTGAAATACGGCAACATTGTTATTCGCGTATTTCTTCTGCCATTCTTTTAACAAGGATTCAAAATGTGAGCAGTGCGGGCAGGTATATAAAAACAATTCTGCCACTTCAACTTTCTCTGTTTCAAACACCTTTTGTGGGCGATCAATGAGGTTGTACATACCCAAAAACGGGTCTTCCTCTTCGGCATGAGCAGTCGCGGTAAAACCGAGTGTCAATAACATGAAGATAAACAAACGCAACAAATACATAATGAACTCCTCTCGAATTTAGAAATCTTCACCCAACCTAGAAACTAGCTATCTGATTAACATGAATATCATCTGTTAATTGAGGTATAACCATTTTTCTCATCGCTAGTTTCTAGTTTTTAATCGCTGGTTTAATGTAAACCTGAAGCAACACTTGACACGGCTTGAATTTCTTCAGCAGTCATTTTCATGGCAATTTCACGCATAATCACTTGGTTAGGATTAGGAGTGTTACCACCACGCGTGCCTTTTTTGTAATCATCCAGTTGCTTCTTGAGATACTCTGGAGCTTGTCCACTTAACATCGGGAACTTTGCTGCGGGATTACCCGAACCATTGGGGCTGTGACAAGCTGAACATGCAGGCACACCACTTTGCAAATTGCCGCCACGGTAAATTTTTTCGCCGAGTTTGACGAATTCTTCCTTCGCAGCACCAGGCTTGACAGGCAAACTTGCAAAATAGGCTACCAAATCCGCCATATCTTGTGGATTCAACGGCTTTGCCATTGGACTCATAGTGGGTTCTACCCGTCCGCCTTCTTTAAACAAAGTTAATTGTTCAATAGTATAAGAGGGGTGTTGTCCAGCTAATTTGGGATAAATGGGCATCAAAGGGTTTTTTCCTTCGACATCGTGACAAGCGGCGCAGCTGGCAGATTTCGTTTTACCTGCCTGTACATCACCCACAGGAACAGTAGGTGTCGTTTCCGGTGCATTTGCCAAAGACAATTGGCTCATCGCCATTAAAATACAGCAAGTTAAAGTCGTTAGTTTTCTCATTAACAAGTCCACGGTGGTTAGTTACAAATACGGTTCAACACAACTGAATTTTTCAACTTAAAGAAATATTCGGTTGATTAACATCTTAGTTCTCAATGAATTGATGGCACAACATTTCTGCAACAGATGAAACTTGATGGATTATTTTATCTCAAAATGACAGTTTAAAAGCCAAACACTGCATTTTCAAGTATAACATTTTCTGATAACTCGCACATCATGTTATTTCAGCAATTCTGATTATGATTAGGCGTTACGCAGTTCAAACCTCTTTTGTTTCGTGAACCAAGTTCAACTGGGTCATGCCTGCCGAGAAGCTTTGCTTTGTGATACTAAAATTCGTCAAGTAGAGCTTGTAACACATTCATTAAGTTGAATTAAAGCTAAAATAATTGGATTTAAGGAGACGATGATAATTTGCGACGGTTTTCTATTTCACATCCATCTTTTAACCAAGTAATCACAGATTCTTGCCGATCAGGATGTGGATTCGCCCAACTGATTTCTTTAAGTTCATGAATTTGTGAGCTAACTGTTTTGAAATGTTCGCGCACGGTATTATCCATAGAAATCACAATTTTTTCAGTCACCTGTGCAGTTTCAATGAGATGTATATCTTTCTGCATGATTTCGTTAATTTCAGCCGTTGCAGCATGTTGAGTAATTTTGACTCGCAATTGTTGATCTTCTGAAATTTGTTTAAATTCAAATTTTCGTTTTGCAATCATGGTTCTCAACCAAGTGCTCGTGTATTTAGATTGATGTTTTGCCCATTCTTCTTTCAAAATTGGAGATAAGGCAATCTTGTGGCAAATTTCTAAAACATTTTCTAACACTTCCCGACAAGCACTTGAAACTGGATGTTGTGTTGTTCCCGCCGCCCGCGCGATATCTGAATCGATAACCAGAGTTTTTGATTTTTTCATGATAAAAAGCTCTTTTTTTCAACAGCATCCAAATAGGCACGATCTGCTTTTAGGATAACATCATCGAAATATTCTGGGAATTCTTCACCAAACGCGCCCATTTCATCTAAATCGGCACTGGTGATCGTCGTTGCACCGGTGTTTATATCGCGTTGAAACCAATGAAGTTTAACCAAATCTGGTGACAATTTACCTTGGGCTACCAATGTTTGCACGCCCAATAATAACAATGAGCTATGCGTTTCAACAATTACCCGGACTCCTCGTTGTGCAGCATCGGCAATTATTTTGGCAAGTTTGTGCTGGGCGCGCGGATGCAGGTGAATTTCTGGTTGTTCTAAATACACTAATTGCTCTGGTTCAGCAACCATGAGCGCAATAATGACGGGCAAAACTTGTGACACACCAAAGCCTACGTCAGCAATATTTACTTTATTATCACGATCTTGCAGTGAAGTTGCGACTTCAAGTTCTAAATGAACATCGTTTAACCGTTTTGCTGTGACGTGCGATGTTAAACCAAGCCACAGTAAATATTCGCTGAGTTTTTCAATTTTCTCAGGTTGTTTTGCTTGCCAATTCAAAATGATACTTGCCACATAATCATCAAACAATCCTTTGAATGAGGAATCAATACCAGTTCGAGGATAAGTACGTTCTGGAGGACTTCTTAAGCCGCGTAGATGTAATAACTGTCTAATTGAATTATGGAGTGGAAAAGAGTTAGTGAAAAATAAATTTAATGACGGAAATAGTTCAGTTAAATTAAGTTTATCAGAACTGAAATTTTCTAATTTATCTCTTCTATGTATATTATATAAAGTAGGACTCTCAATCCCTCCTGTAAATTATGCTTTCATATAGAACCGGTTTGACATCTTTAAAACCAAACCAAACAGGTTTATACCGGAA
>DYNO01000041.1:0-2641 GCA_020721025.1 Thiomargarita sp.
TTGTTGGGACGGTAGATCAGCAATGTTCAACCGTGTTCAGCAGAAATGTAACAGAAGGTGTATGACGCTTTGCTTATACACCCTACGCTGGCTGTCAATACTTTTTGGGTTATAGACCTGTTTTTCTTGGTGTTAAAGATTTCAAATCGGTTCTATATAGCCATATTGAACTAAATGTAGTTGTTTCGGTGATAGGAACTAACTCAATATCAATAGTTCGGACAGTTCTAAAATTATATTTTAATATCAATCAATTATTGGATGAGTAAAATAGCTGTAACTTGTTGATTTTAATAAGTAGTTGTAGAGAACTGTCCAAACTGTTGAATATAGCAGCATTTTTCCATCACGAGAATTGCTGCAAATTGGTAGGAAACTGGACAGATTTGAATGTTCTTTTTAAGGTGCGTTGGCTATATTACAAGAGAATTCAGAAATTGAGTATTTGAAACAACAACATGTTGATTTACGAGAAACGGTTGCGTCGTTGAGAAATAGCAAGTCAATCTCTCTCAATGTTCATAAGATATTTTTCATCTCATCGTTTTACCCTTGCCGTTCTAATCGACGATAAGTAATTGCTTCCGTCAGATGCGATGTGTGAATCGATTCGCTACGAGATAAATCTGCGATGGTGCGCGCCACTTTTAGAATGCGGTGCCATGCCCGCGCCGACAATCCCAATTGTTCAATCGCTCGATCAAGCAACCGTTCATCTTGAGGCGACAGTTGACAAAATTGTTCAATCTCCCGATTGTTCAACAGCCGATTGGGTTTACCACAGCGTTGTAGTTGTTGTTGCCGCGCGATTAATACTCGTTGTCGCACTATCTCACTGGTTTCCCGTGCCGCGGTATTATGCAATTCAGAACGCGGCAAATTGGGCACTTCAATATGAATATCAATGCGATCTACCAATGGACCAGAAACTTTGGAACGATAGCGTCGTACTATGTCCGGATGACAACCACAACGTCCGCTGGGATCACCCAAATAGCCACAAGGACAGGGATTCATCGCAGCAATTAATTGAAAATTCGATGGAAATTTGGCTTGGTGTGCCGCACGAGAAATGGTGATGTGTCCTGATTCCAAGGGTTCGCGTAGCACTTCTAACACCCGCTTGTCGAATTCTGGTAATTCATCCAAAAATAACACGCCATGATGTGCCAAGGATACTTCGCCCGGTCGCGGTTGACTACCTCCACCCACTAAAGCCACGCCGGATGCCGTGTGATGAGGGGAACGAAAGGGACGAATTCCCCAAGTTTCTGGATCGAATCCGGCGGACGCTACCGAGACAATGGTTGCAGTTTCTAAGGCTTCCGCTTCCGTCATCGGCGGTAAAATACTTGGCATCCGACCAGCTAACATGGTTTTTCCGGTGCCCGGCGGACCAACCATGAGCAAATTATGCCCTCCCGCTGCCGCCACTTCTAACGCCCGTTTCGCATGATGCTGTCCCCGAACTTCGCTCAAATCGCCAATATGATGAGCCAATGCGGGATTGGGCGGTTCTGTGGTAATGCGCGGGGTAATTGTGGGGTGTTGATCTAGGTGGTTGCAAATATCACGTAAATGCTTGATTGACAAAATCGAAACATGGCTGACCATTGCCGCTTCGTCTGCATTTTGGTCGGGCAGCACCAATTTTCGCCCCGCCCGTCGTACTTGCAATGCCATCGGTAATATCCCGCGCACTGGACGTAATTCACCGGTGAGTGCCAATTCACCAATAAATTCATACTGATCCAATGTATCCGACGGAATCTGCCCCATCGCTGCAAGAATGCCCAGTGCAATGGGTAAATCAAACCGCCCTCCTTCTTTGGGCAAATCGGCGGGAGCGAGATTGATGGTGACACGTTGTTGTGGTGGACGAAAATTGCTATTTATCAATGCACTACGCACCCGATCCTTGCTTTCCTTAACTGCGGCTTCGGGCAATCCTACGATTGATAAATTGGGTAAACCTTGCGTGATATGCACTTCAATCGTGACAGGCAATGCCTCAATTCCTACCTGAGCCCGGCTATACACAATTGCGAGTGACATCATAGCATTATGCGCTTGGTGGGCTGAGTTCGGGAGGAGAAACGGGTGACACGGGCAAGATTTTTGATTCTAATGCAGCAACTTTGGCTTCTAATGCCTCTAAACGAGCACGGGTACGAGCCAACACGGCACTTTGGACTTCAAATTCCTCACGCGTCACCAAATTCATCTGTTTAAATGTTGCTTCCATCCCCATACGCAGATTTTTTTCAAGGTCGCGGTGCAATTCCAACACGCCCGTCGGCAAGGATTCGGTAAATTGTTTGAATAAGGTTTCAAAATTGGGCTTGCTATTCATGGTGTTGGGAAACTCGGTTATTTTTGGGCATTTTACAAGATTTGCTTGCTAAAAACAGTGTTGAATAATTTGTTTTCATGTCAGTGGGTTGTTGCAAGTACCAAAATAACTATGATCATCTGTGAAAACTGAACCAGTTATTTTGGATACATCGCCTAAAATTTCATCATCAAAAAGTATTAATGATGATAAATTAAGATTGAGTTTACGATACCACTTTCTACTAAAAGTTCTTTAAAAATCAAACGTCATCACATCACTGGCACGACGACAAATTTCTCGCCCGTA
>DYNO01000041.1:2741-16095 GCA_020721025.1 Thiomargarita sp.
TTTAAAAATCAAACGTCATCACATCACTGGCACGACGACAAATTTCTCGCCCGTAATCCGTCCATAAACCTTGTCCCCAATAGCGATAGCAACTGGTTTGTGAACATAGCAGGTGAAATAACGCGTTACGATAACGCGGATCATCAGTAGAAACATTGGCTTGCAACACTTTCTCATGAAATTGTGAACTGACTTTTTCCATCGGTGCGAGTACGTTTTCATAACCCTTCACCCATGAAATGCTATTCGTCCAACTGCCCCCTTCCATGTGAAAGCGATGGTCTTCTTTGTGTAAATCTTCAATCACTTGCGCTAATTTTTTCTCACCACTGCCCGGCACGTAGCGATCCCAAATCCGCTTTTGCATAATGGGTTGTACCACGGGCAAATCGCTTTCCTTGATGCCGGAGGCGAATAAATGTTCCAGATATTCCGTCACATTCATGATCGGCGTGGTGGAATGAGAGCTTTCTCGCACTGCTTCATGATATTTGGGCGGAAATTCATTCATCATCACGCCACCATTTTCACCATCGGCAATTTGGGTGACTAGCGGGGGAATGGAATGTCCGGCAAGTATTTGACGCGACAAGCCTTTCGCTTCGTAATATGGCTGCATCTGTGCGACCAACTTGGTATCACTGCCTTGGGTTTTAATAATGGCGATGATGCTGACGGTTTTTCCTTCGGCATTGGTACAAGTGAGCAAATGAGGTAAATGTTTGTGTTCTGGAGAGTGCCCCGTTTTCGCCAATTCAATGGTATGTTCTTGTACTAAAACCCATTGATAGCCGCAATCTTTCAGCGTTTTAACGAATTCATAAGCCACGTTGGGATGATTGGGCAATGCCATTTCTGACGGAGAAAAACCACGCACTCGACTCACCGCTTCAAGTCCGAAAATCGCTGCAAAATGATGTTGCCAAGCTTTGACGTGTAAACGAAAATCTTGTATGGGGGTAGAAGGTGCAACCGCATGTCCCCATGGACATCCTAACCATTCAACTCCGCGCCGATAATTATGATCGCAAGTAATTGTTTTTAAAGCATCTAGCACGTCGTGGGCACCCATTTGTCGCAATCCGTGGAGCAACAGTCCTGAATATTCTAACATGACTCTTGGTTGTTTGCCTTCATTCATCAACGTAGGGATAAATTCACCCATGCGTTTATAGCACCATTGAAAGACAGGCGCGTTGTGATTATCGCCGGTGTGCTGATTGTCCATCATGTACTTGAGATTACTAATAATTTCTGCGGTGTGCAAATCAGAACCGCCGGCGGGAATCAGGGGTTGGTGCATGTGTAATGCAACGGCAAATGCACTGTGGATATGTTGAAAATCAATTCCACTGTCATCGAGAAAAACGGGATTATTTTTGTGTGCCGCAATGGCTTCATCAACAATGGTTTCCGAACCTGAGATATTTGGTAAACCATCGATATATTCTGGCAGAGTCACGTGACCGATCCTAAAAAGTTATGAATTGTTCGGACAAGATGTGCGAATGACTCTCACTTTGTTCACGTCGTCAACACAACTGCTTGATTGCTCAAGTCTTACGTCATTCTTACGTGCATTTAGAGTCCCGCCGGATCATGTCGTGGACGTACAACATTAACCGATATATCGGTTTAAGTTCAAAGCAGCATTCAAATCACGATCAATACTTAGACCACAATCGCAATTGTAAACTCTGTCTTTGAGTGTTAAATCTTGCTTGATTTGCCCGCAACTTGAGCACATCTTGCTGCTTGGAAAGAAACGGTTGGCAATGACTACAACACAATTGCGTAACTTTGCTTTGTATTCAATCATTTGCCGTAACATTCCGAATCCAACATCACTGATTGCGCGACTCAGTTTTCTGTTTTTAATCATTCCTTTTACATTCAAATCTTCGATCACAATTCTATCGAAGGTTTTAGTAACGTAATCAGAGAGTTGATGTGCAACCGCTTGACGTTGACGGGCAACACGAATCAGATTTGGTATTTACAAAAGACGTGTTGGTATGATTCTATTATGGGTTATGGGTTATGGGTGACACAGCATCATGCGACGAAATCTAAATCTATGTAAACACGGTTTCCGTTCACACCCTATAAATGATAATACAA
Source organism: Thiomargarita sp. (assembly GCA_020721025.1). Lineage (GTDB taxonomy): Bacteria > Pseudomonadota > Gammaproteobacteria > Beggiatoales > Beggiatoaceae > DYNO01. Next base: position 4,863 of record DYNO01000041.1, read on the forward strand.
GTTGCTTAGTCATGCAAGCCGGTATGAAAAAAACCGCAGAACTATAAAATAGACTACCGTAATGAATCAAAAACATGTATTGACAACTCATGTTCACCGTTATCAATCACTGCGAAATACTTCGGTGAGAATATGTTATTCTGTGCACTCGTTTTTCTGCTAAAATGAACAAACAGTTCAGTCACTTTGGTTAGATAGATTATGTTCTGTTGACATTTCGCTGAAAACATTTTGATTTTTCGCCATTTTTATCGTCACAACCACCACCATAGTATTAATAGGACTTCGAGAAAATATTTTGGTTTTACACAATTATCGAATTTAATTTCAGATACTATTGTAAACAACCTATTAAGATTTTTTGATGACGAATGTGAAGTAACGCAATTTTATGAAAACTTTTATAATAAAATCAAAATTATATTTCATTCAGATAATGAGAGTTTGAATATTCTGGCAAGTTGATGAATTCTGATTTAAATGGGAGAAGTTGCAAATTATTATTTTTGTTCCACGTACCCTGACGCATTTTGTCGAAAATAATGATAATAAAAACTGATACTTACATAAAATAAATCAATCAATGGAATCATCGAGACAATAATTTGTGGACACGATGATAATCTAGGTGAAATATGTGATAATGAGGGACACGTTAGCTGCATATAACACGAAATTTGATTTTTTAACTGGTTTGAAGGAATGTGACTGAAAATAGTCCAAAAAATGTGTATTGAGCAAACCAGATTTATTTATAATCAAATGATGGTAAATGAATAATTAAAGTTTGATTTTTATAAAATATACCGTTAATCAACTTTTTGAATTAATTACAATTAAACAACCTATTATTGCTAAAAAGCAATGATTTATCAAATATGGACAGCGACTTGTTGTTAGAACAATAAATCGAGTAGCACAAGGTAATAGAACATCTCGAAGTTGGCTACTATTTTGCAGTAGGTAATGGAATATTAAGAAACGTTAAAAATGATGATGTTGCCGTGTCACAAACGAAATAATTAGAATGAGATGAAAAAAATGCGTAAAATAGCGATTATCTATAGTTTTAAAACTAACATAACTCGTTTCACCGCTAGAACACCACAGCTATAATTATCGGAAATAGGTTGCTTGCGTTTTTTACACCATAAATTATATGGTCTGATCATGACATAATACGTTGATTTACTGATGATTCCCTTAGAGAAAATTATCGTTCTAAATAAAGTTCCGCTCTTCTCAACATTGAAAACGGAGGATATTCACATGATATCCACCATTTCTACTGAGGAAGCCTATGAAGACGGACATGTCCTATTTCGTGAAGGCGACGTGGGAGATAAATTATTTATTGTGGTATCAGGTAAAGTACAGATTTTAAAGAATATTGCGGGTGAAGAAAAATTAATTGTGACACTAAAAGAAAATGATGTGTTGGGCGAACTGGCGTTATTTGATGCAGAAACACGCACTGCAACAGTACGTTGTGACAGTCCATGCACTTTTTTGGTGATTGAACGCAATGATATGGAACAGTTGGCACATGAATATCCCGCAATTGCCTTTGGATTTATTAAAGTGTTGATTTCTCGGATGCGTGAAATGCTCAAAACCAAAAATTAGTCATGATAACTCGACTGCTGCGTTTCTTAGGTAATATTTTTTCCGTCAAAGCCAATGAATGGGAAGGCGTTTTATTATTTTTCCTCCTGTTGACGGTTTTTTCATACGGGGTAAGTTTTGCTCGCAGTATTGGTGTGACCTTGGTCGTGCATAAACTAGGGGGTGAAACATTACCCTACATGTTTATTTTGACTGACTTAGGCGTCATGATTGGTTCCATCGTCTATGCCCATTACACACGTAAATCGACTGGATTAGCGATCCTTGGATTTTTTCTGCTCGCCACCACGATTTTTTCCCTGTTTGCCCAAGCTCTATTTTTCTTTAACGAACTGTGGGCAGACCGCCTCAACTGGGTCTATGGACTTTTCTTCGCCGGCTTTCAATTTTTCTATGTGTTGATTTTTATTCATGTTGGCAGCGTCATCGCCTCCTATTTCACCGCGGTGCAATATAAACGCGTGACCTCGCTCATTCATGCCGGATTACCGATTGGCGGGGTATTGGGTGGCATATCACTGTTCACCATGTTGGAATTGTTCCGGCTGCGTCCCGAACGCTTGGTATTCATGCTCGGACTGGCTTGTTTGGGGGCGTATGGCGTGTTGTACATGATTCATGCGCGTTTAAGCCCAGTACGTGCCAGTGCCCCCGAATTTCGTGGCTCGTTGAATCCATTCAAAGAATTACTCGCCGCTTACAAATATACCCTATCTTCCTCATTGATGGTTGCCATGTCATTGGGATTGATGTTATTCGTGATTGGGAGCAAATTGCTGGAATATCAATACCAAGTAATTATTTATCCGCATATTTATGAAGATGTCAGTGCCCGGACTGCATTTTTAGCTACTTACGATATCGGCGCAAATTTACTGTGGTTAGTTATCCAACTGTTTGTAACTACTCCAATAATTGTCGGCATTGGCGTTGGTGCAAGTAACATGTTGCACCCCATCCTTTCAACCTTGGCATCGCTGGGTTTGTTTGCCTTTTTTTACCTGAATACCTCTGCGACAGATATGGAACAAAATGCGTTGCTCATGTTAGGAATTGCGATTTTTGCTCAATTTATCAACCAAGAAATGCGCTATGCGTTACGGGCTCCAGCAAATAATCTCCTTTTCAATGCGATACCTCCAAATTTATGGGGTATCAATAAAGCTTTCCTCAATGGTATTGTTTTCCCTGTATCTACCCTCATTGCTTCAGTATTTTTAATCCTGTTGGCGGGCAACCATCCTACACTCACGGAAATACTCGCGGGAAAAACCAGTTTTATCATCTCACTTGTTGCCTTATTGGTCTCACTCTTGGGCATCCTCGCGGCATTTCCCCAGTGGACAGCGTATGAAAAAGGCGTTTATGGGCTACTCAATCGAGAGCTCTTTGACAAGCGCGAAGTAGGCAGCAGCAAAAGTGGCACGCTCAAGCAAGTCATTGAAGAAAAACTCAATAGCAGCGATTCTTATCATGTTGTTGCGGCATTGGAAATGATTCGGGTACTGCGACTCAGCTATTTTGCGACCCAAGTCGGGAATTTAATGTTGCGCAAGACCACTTCCTTACAAATCAAGGAACATTGCATCAACACCATTGCCTCGCTGCCCCAAACCAATACCAATATCACTTATTTAGTTGAAGCCTTGCGTACCGAACAAGACCCCCAAGTGCTGCCGTCAATTTTACGCAATCTGTCGCAATTCAAAAATGTTAATTTTAATCAACAGATTGAAAAACTACTCAAGCATAATTCTCCTGCGGTGTTTGTGGAAGCCTGCCTTAGCTTGTACGCGCACCCACTCTATCCCCGCAAACACGAGATTGAAAAGAAAATTCTAAGCCGGCTGTCTGATCCCAAATCACCCAATTCTGCTCTATATTTGCGAGCGTTAGGGGAACTGCGCCAACAACGTTACAGCGATTACGTGCTGCCCTATCTCGACCATAAAAAGTCAGAGATTAGTATTGCCGCGTTCACTGCCTATATCCGCATGTTGGAAGGGCAACTGGAACAACATAAACCACGCTTGGTCGCCGCGCTGACTTCACCGATAAAAGAGATTAAAATCAATGCGTTGCGCGCATTAAAAGAATGCCAACCGCTGGATGATTGGACTCCCGTGATTCACCTACTGGGAGCAAAAGATCGAACATTGGTCAATGAAAGCAAGGAATTATTGCGACTCAACCTCAATATGTGCCGTCACACCTTGATTGCACAGGCTTTTTCCTCACGAGCCGCGGTACAAGAGCGCTTTGAAATTTTATCCTTGGTTTATTCACGACTTTCTGATGCCCAACAACAAAGATTACGGGAAATGGCAGATGAATCACTGAAAAGTTTCGTTCAAATCAACGGATTACTCAAAGTACATCTCTCAATACGCTCCCACAGTCGCACCTACGATCTGATCACCAAACTGTTGCAAGAAATTGCGGAAAGTCACCTGTTGAACGTATTAACCGTCATTACCTACGCTTCTGAACAAAATTTAGAATTTTTCCAACGCGTCAGTCGCGGGCTCATGTCGCAAAGTCGGGCGAATCAAGGTAATGCCCTAGAAGTTTTGACCAATGCCAAAGAAAAATATTTAGTGAGTCGGGTGCTTAAATATTTCGACGAACGTCTCACCGATATTCAATCCATTTCACGGGTTTATGGCTCACTGTTTAACGAAAGTTTGCGGGTTGATCAACACAACTACGAAAAACATCTACTTTCACTGGATCACTACCTGCTACGTGCTTGTTTATATTATGTTAAAAAAGAACGTACCGGAGCTTTAGAAGTCAATCGAGCTCATCGTAAAGTGCGCGAATTACTGGTCGATGCCCCCGTGAAACGTCTGACAGTTGCTCGACCTCACGCCCCAGCTTCCACGCCACACACCACCGCAAGCAAATCGCGTCCGGAGCCACAAAAACCCTCTCGGTTCAAAGCAGCGGCAGAACTTCTCAAAAATAGTGCGAAAAAGATAACTTAAACATGGACATACTTTATTTATTAATTCCTATCTCGTTAGTGATAGTCGGCTTGATTGTCGCGGCGTTTTTATGGGCAATTCATTCTGGACAATTTGACGACTTGGAAGGTCCCGCCCACGAAATTTTAATGGATGATGACAGCCCGCATGAAAATGATTTAAAATAGAATCAATCGTTTGGATAGTTCAAAAATTATATTTTAAGATCAATCAGTTATCGAATTAATCAAATAACTGTAACTTATTGATTTTAATTGAAAACTGTCCGAACTATTGGTTTAACTGATTGATTTTTTAAAATCACAATAAACACCTAACCTCTTATTGATTTTTCCATCAGTTCATCGACTACTCAACCCAAACGCTACTTCCATGCCCTTCAGTCAAAGTTCACAAATTTCAACTATTTTACAATATATTGAACAACTTAGTCCCACTTCCATTCTTGATGTAGGCACGGGGATGGGGCAATATGGATTTCTGGCACGTACCAACTTGGAAAATATCCATCTCTTTGAAATTGAAGGTGAACGCGGTTGGCAACGTCCCAAAGAACAATGGCGAGTTCAGATTGATGGAATTGAAGCCTGCGAAGTTTATCTCACACCGGTTCATGATTACGTTTACAATCAGATATTTGTTGGGGACGCGCTGGATACCTTGCCCATTTTAGCGGCACAAAGTTATGAATTGGTGCTTGCCATTGATATTTTAGAACATTTTACCAAATCACAGGGTGAGCTATTTTTACAGGAATTACAACGAGTTGCTCGTAGAGCCGTCTTATTAAGCACCCCCAAAACATTTATTCCACAGGAAATTGCGGCGAATCCTTACGAAAATCATCGTTCCTTTTGGACAGATGCCGAACTTGCCGAGCGACACTACCAAAAGATTTTATTCAATGAAATCAGTTTAATCGCAGTTTGGGAGACAGGACAGTAAGATGTGGAAAATTATTTTCGTGTTGATGTGTTGGATAATAACAGTACAATGGTTATTTCCCGCGCACGCCATTTTTCTCAGTTGTCTCGGCGCAGGTTGGATGGGAATTTATCAACTTGAATCTACAAAGAAAGTTTTCATCACTCACAGTCTTGCCCTCTGTTTGCCGTTTGTGGTAACTTATTATTTTTACAGCGATCATCTCAACGCGTGGTGGTTGGCGGACGATCCGTCATTATTGCAAGCGGTTGTTGAAAATGGCATTTTTCCTCATTTTTACGCAAGCGAGGTGTGGCGACAAGTGAGTCCGGCGAATCTGACACCTTGGTTGATCGCTTCTTTGGGAATTGACTGGCATTTTTTTCAACTTGACCCGTTTGGCTATTATTTACATCATTTTCTATCTTTTTTTCTTGTACTTTCCGTCAGTTACATTTTTCTTCATCACTATTTTTCCCCAGTCGTCACCAGCTTCGTGTTGAGTTTATTCGTCTTATCCACCCCGATTGCCCATTTATTGCAATTTCTGATGGTACGCCACTATTTAGAAGGTTTGGGACTCGCTGTTGCTGCATTATTGTTTTATCTCAAAGCGTTACGAACTCAGCACTCACGATGGTTGTGGCTCAGTAGCGGTTGTTATCTCCTTGCAATCACTGCGAAAGAAATTTATGTGCCTCTTGTGGTTTTACTCCCGTTTTTTCCAGAATCAACTTGGCAGAAACGAATTAAGTATTTAATTCCATTCATAATAATTGCTGCAATGTACGTGTTATGGCGGGCGGAAATGTTGCAATGGCACCGGCTCATTTCTGGATATGATTCCAGTCTTGTACCCAAACTCACGATGGGTTATCTGTATGGCTTGCCGCACCGATTTCTGCATAGTTTAGGATGGCTAACAACTTGGCAGATAACGATATTTAGCACAGTTTTTGTTTTATTTTGGATGATTTTATTCAAACAAGCACGAAGCGCGCAAATGATATTTATTTTGGTATTAATCGTCCTTGTCGCCGTGCCCCTGATTCCCGTGCTGACTATTTTAGATACTCGATATTTGGTGTTGCCCTATTTTCTGTTATGTATCGGTTTTGGTTCGAGTTTACAATATTTGCGAATGCACACTTCGTTGATTATTTCCATCAGTTTCGGATTGATTCTGATTGCTGCCAGTGTTCAAACCATTACTTCGTTATCTTTCAAAGAGATGCAACAACGTTATCGTGCTGAAGGTGAATTTATTTTGCGTGGCGATGCTGGAACTTTGGTGCAACCGATAGGGATGTATTGGTATTATCAAGGATTACAGCAATTGAGAACCAAAGTATTACATCTTCCTGATTCTACAAATGTTTGCTATGATTCTTGCGTGTGTGCATCAGATGAGCCAATGTATCACTATCAGGCGATTCAACTGAAAATTGATAATTTTTCCGAAAATCAAGCTCGCTGTGCCGTAAAAAATCAAACTTTACCGACAGTTACTCGATTAGAAAATGACATTTTATTTTGGCAGCTTGAACCACGGCATACTGGGCAATATTTCGCAAGTTTAAGTAAAAACAAAAAGTTACATGGGCAATTTTTTCCAATTCCCGCCACAGGGCAATTTGCTATTGTTGCTGAAAAAGTGTTTGTGGTGTTCAAATATGTGTCTGCTACTGGTGAGACCAGTTACTCCCCGACTATTGAAGCCATAGCCCCCATTTCTTCCTTACCTTAATAATGATTATTTCATACGATGAGTCTCTTTTTAAACGAATTATTAGAACTGAATCTGCCACTTAATCCCTATATCACTGGCATGAGTGTGGACAGTCACACCGTCGTTACCGGTCACGTTTTTTTTGCTATCGCGGGCAGACATACGCATGGCGAGGTTTATATCGACGACGCGTTGCAACGGGGCGCGGTTGCAGTGGTGAAGGAAACATTTGATAATCAAACTATTTCTGAATTGGAGGGCATGGAGGGCAAAGTTCCTTGTGTCGCGATGCCTAATTTGGCGCAGCAACTTGGGAGTTATGCGGCGAAATTTTATCATTATCCCACCCAAGCAATGCAAGTGATTGGCGTGACTGGCACCAATGGCAAAACGTCGGTGACTCATTTTATTTCGCAAATTTTACAACAAGTTACGCAGCAACCTTGTGGTCTGATTGGTACATTAGGTTATGGAATTTATGGGAAATTGCAGTCTGGATTGCATACCACGCCCGAAGCAATTCGCTTGCAGTCGTTATTTTCGCAACTTCATGATCAGCAAGTAAAAACGGTCGTCATGGAGGTGTCTTCGCATGGCTTGGCACAAGGACGGGTGAATGCCACAAAATTTGATATTGCGGTGTTTACCAATTTGACACGGGATCATCTGGATTATCATGGTACAATGCAAGCTTATGGCGCGGCAAAGAAAATTTTATTTCAGTTTCCTGAAGTTAGCACAGCAGTGATCAACGGAGATGATGAATTTGGACAGCAATTATTGCGTGATTTACCGGCGCGGGTGCAACCGTTGACCTATAGTTTGGAACATGAAAATAGCAGTGTTTTTGCACAATTTCATCCCACGTCTGCGGGTTATGCCGTGCAAATTCGTAGCCACTGGGGGACGGGTGAATTTGTGTTGCCGTTGCTAGGAAAATTTAATATTTATAATGTGTTGGCTGCGTTTACTGTATTATTACGGCTTGGATTGCCCTTTGCGCAAGTTTTGACTGCTTGTGCCCATTTAACGCCGGTCGCGGGGCGGATGGAAAAATTGACACAACCACAGCAGCCGATGGCAATTATTGATTATGCACATACTCCAGATGCCTTGCAAAAAGTATTGGTGGCGGTGCGTCAGCATTGTGCGGGAAAATTGTGGTGCGTGTTTGGTTGTGGCGGGGATCGGGATCGGGGCAAGCGGGCGGTGATGGGACAGATTGCACAACAATTCGCCGATGCGGTGGTATTGACCGATGATAATCCGCGTCATGAGGCTTCTGAGGCAATTATTACCGATATTTCAGTGGGTTGTCCGAATCCAACTGCAATCATTCCTCAGCGTGAACAAGCAATTTTGTATGCGTTGGCGGCGGCAAAAGCAGAGGATGCGGTGGTAATCGCTGGCAAAGGACATGAGGATTATCAAGAGGTTGGCGGACAGCGTTTCCCATTTAGTGATAAAGCGGTGGTTGAGAAGTGGTTGGCACAATTTCAAACAGATGGATATGTATGAGTGGTTAGATTTCTTACAAAAGCCTGTTATTGAATTTTTTATAAATCAGTATTTTAAATTTAGTAGGAGTTACGCAGTTCAAATCTCATGTTCAATGAGTTCGTAAAGAAAGTAAGCATTCGCGACCATGCCATGATGTAGCCGCAACCATGCTGCATTTATCACTACATGATACCAATTTACTCTCAACTGCGTAACTCTATTGCTGCAACCTTGTCAAAGCATCGGGTAGCGAATCAGACTCCAAAAAGATATTGAACTTTTGCGTTGATGATGTGAATAATGTTGGTTTTTCGACAAATGATTTAAGATCACGATATACTTAGACGCTTTTTCTTAAGACACGGACAACTAGGACGGCATGTTATGGAGTGGTTGAGCTATTTAATTGAATTTGCATTGCATTTAGACAAACATCTACATGAGTTGGTACTCCATTATGGTACTTGGGTGTATGGCATCTTGTTTTTAATCATTTTCACGGAAACAGGTTTGGTCGTCATGCCATTGTTGCCGGGCGATTCTCTGCTATTTGCTGCGGGCGCGGTGGCGGCGACGGGCGGATTGGATCCTCATCTTTTGGTTATCTTACTGATTATTGCAGCAATTTCTGGCGACACGGTGAATTATTGGATCGGGCATTATGTGGGACCGCGGGTTTTTTCACAGACCCACTCTCGTTGGCTCAATCCGCAATATTTACAACGCACTCATCGTTTTTATCAGAAACATGGTGGCAAAACGATCATCCTCGCTCGCTTTATCCCCATCATTCGCACTTTCGCTCCCTTTGTCGCAGGGGTGGGCGCAATGGGCTATTTGCGTTTTCTCATGTACAGCATGATTGGTGGCATTATATGGGTGAGTAGCTTTGTTTATATGGGATATTTTTTCGGCAACTTACCGATAGTAAAGGAAAATTTTACTTTACTGATTCTCGCCATCATCGTCATTTCACTGCTTCCCCCTGTGATTGAATTTTTTAAACATCGTCATTCTGTGAATCATCCATGACTCAACGCAAATATTTTGGTACCGACGGCATTCGTGGCAAGGTGGGTACGCCTCCCATTACTCCAGAATTTATCTTAAAATTAGGTTGGGCATTGGGACGAGTGTTGACGCGCACCTATCCCCAAAAACGTAATAAAGTCTTGATTGGTAAAGATACTCGTATTTCCGGTTACATGTTTGAATCCGCGTTAGAAGCCGGATTGTCTGCCGCGGGAGTCAACATTCGCCTGTTGGGACCGATGCCTACCCCAGCGATTGCTTATTTAACTCGTACATTTCACGCCCAAGCCGGTATTGTGATCAGCGCGTCGCATAATCCGTATGATGATAACGGCATCAAATTCTTCTCCGGCAAGGGCAGCAAATTACCCGATGAATTGGAATTGGCAATTGAAGCTGAAATGGAATTGCCGATGCAAACGGTTGGCTCGGATCAATTGGGCAAGGCACAACGCATTGACGATGCCGCGGGCAGATATATTGAATTTTGCAAAAGCACCATTCCTTACGATGTCAATTTAAAGGGTCTGAAAATTGTTGTGGATTGTGCCCACGGGGCAACTTATCACATCGCGCCAGCCGTGTTAAGCGAATTGGATGCTGACGTTATTTCTATTGGTACAGGGCCCAACGGTTTGAATATCAATCTCCAATGCGGTTCGACTTATCCTCAAACCCTACAACAAGCGGTGCTTGAACATCACGCGGATTTGGGAATTGCCCTTGATGGGGATGGGGATCGCATTATCATGGTCGATGCTCGCGGCGCGGTGGTTGATGGCGATGAATTGTTGTTTATGATTGCAAAATCTCGCAAAGAAGCAGGCAATTTACAAGGTGCCGTGGTGGGTACGTTGATGAGTAATTTGGGGCTTGAACAAGCGTTAAATCAACTATCTATCGAGTTTATGCGTGCTAAAGTTGGGGATCGTTACGTGTTGGAAATGTTGCGACAGCACAATGGCAATCTTGGCGGTGAATCGTCGGGACACATTATTTGTCTGGATCGCACCACGACAGGCGATGGCATTGTCACCGCGTTGCAAGTGTTAGCCGTTTGTATTCAAACAGGATTGCCGTTGCATGAATTGAAAGCAGGCATGATCAAATATCCACAGCGAATGATTAATGTCCCGCTCAGTCGCAAAGTGGATGTTGGCAATTTGCCCACCGTGCAAGCCGCAGTCGTTGCCGCAGAACAACAATTGGCGCAACAGGGACGGGTGTTATTGCGCGCTTCGGGCACCGAACCGTTGCTGCGAGTGATGGTGGAAGGCACGGACGCACGGATGATTGAGGAAATTGCGCAACAGTTGGCGGAAGTGGTTAAGGCTGCGGTGATTTGAATTGGCAGAGCCATAACAAATTGGGTCGGGCTACATATTGCAAACGAAATGAAAGAGTTCCCCCTTTGCAAAGGGGGTTAGGGGGATTT
>DYNO01000041.1:16195-19838 GCA_020721025.1 Thiomargarita sp.
TACACCTCTTCAGACGGGCAGTTTTAACCGCCGCCACCGTCTCTTTTAAACATTTCTTTAATCCCACGAATGGCTTGACGAGTACGATGAGGATTTTCGATCAAGGCAATGCGGACATGATCATCGCCATATTGCCCAAACCCAATGCCGGGCGACACAGCAACTTTTGCATCTTTAATCAATTTCTTACAAAATTCTAACGAACCCATCCGCAAATACGGCTCCGGAATTTTTGCCCACACAAACATGCTGCCCTTGGGACGCTCCACCTGCCAACCGATAGCATTTAGCCCATCACACAACACGTTACGACGCTCATGATACATGTCACGAATTTCTCGCACACAATCTTGAGATTCTTCCAACGCGGTGATTGCCGCCACTTGAATGGGGGTAAATGTGCCGTAATCCAAATACGACTTCAATTTGCCCAATGCACCGATGAGGGTGGGATTGCCACACATGAAACCAATTCGCCAGCCGGGCATGTTGTAACTCTTTGACATGGAAAAAGATTCAACTGCAATATCCTTTGCCCCCTTGACTTGCAAAATTGACGGTGCCACATAACCATCAAACACAATGTCAGCGTATGCCAAATCGTGAATCACCCACACGCCGTATTCGGTCGCAATTTCAACCACTTTCTCAAAAAAATCCAGTTCAACACATTGTGCAGTCGGATTGCCGGGAAAGTTCAGAACTAACATTTTTGGTTTAGGCCAGGAATTTTTAATTGCCTTGACCAATTCTTCAAAGAAATCAACACTATCAATCAACGGGACATGATGCACATCCGCGCCAGCAATCACAAAGCCATAAGGATGAATAGGATAGGCAGGATTCGGCACCAACACGCTGTCGCCCGGTCCCATCGTCGCGAGTGCCAAATGCGCCAATCCCTCTTTTGAACCAATCGTTACAATGGCTTCGGTGTCTGGATTGAGTTCCACATTAAAGCGTTGTTTATACCATTGCGTCATTGCCCGCCGTAATCGTGGAATGCCTTTAGACGCAGAATAGCGATGTGTATCATCACGTTGCGCCACTTCAACCAGTTTATCGACAATATGTTTTGGCGTGGGTTGATCGGGATTACCCATGCCAAAATCTATAATATCTTCTCCCCGCGCTCGGGCTTGCATTTTCAATTCAGTCACGACAGCGAAAACGTAAGGAGGGAGGCGTTGAATACGGGGAAATTCTGCTTTCAAGGGAAAATCCTTCATTGAAAAATAAAAAATCAACCTTACCAATTCAGTAGGGTTGGCAACAGGTTATATTCACAACGTTGATGCAGATTGAGAGAGATTGATTGATAAAGCAAGATCAATCCGTTCATCCCAAAAAATCTGCGGTTAGGCACGACAAATTTACCAACATTCTTTGACTGGTGTGGAAGTAACAGAAATCGTCTTCTTACCGGTGTTATCAAGGATTAAGGTGCCGCATCTTACGTCGGAGGCTTGGGCAGCTTGTGGCACAGCTTTCAGCGTATATTTTTGCCCCGCAGCATCAATACCTTCAATTTGCAATTGATACCAACCATCTTTGGATTGAAACGTACCGCCTTTCTTGACGAATCCGGAATTGGCTAATTTGAGCTTGTCAAAATCGGCAGCATATTTGTTATTGTCCGCATAAAAGCCTTCCTGACGTTGCGAAATTTCAGACAGGGCGACTTTGGCATCGGCGCGGCGAGATTTCGTCACATAGGCATAATAAGACGGAGTCGCTATCGCAACCAAGATCGCAGTGATCGCCACCACAATCATTAATTCTACTAAGGTGAAACCTGATGAATGCTTTTTCTGCATAGTTTTTCTCCTGATGAAACAACAAGAACCCAATGATGCTATTTTATCCTAGTTTTCTAGTTTATGCAGCTAAATCACTCTTCTTGCGCTGTTTTATCCCCACCAACCGTCACGATGAGCAATTTATCTAACTGAATCTTACGGTTAAATGCAGCCTTGATGGATTCAACTGAAACAACAAGAACCCAATGATGCTATTTTATCCTAGTTTTCTAGTTTATGCAGCTAAATCACTCTTCTTGCGCTGTTTTATCCCCACCAACCGTCACGATGAGCAATTTATCTAACTGAATCTTACGGTTAAATGCAGCCTTGATGGATTCAACCGTCACTGCTTCGATCTGCGCTGGGAATTTTTCCAAATAATCCAAGTGCAAGTGATAAAATCCAATGGTTGCAACGTAGGATAATTTTTCTTTATTACTATCAATGCGTAATGGAAAACCACCGATAATATTTTGTTTGGCAGCGGTTAATTCGGCTTCGGTCGGACCGGTTGCAACAAAGTTTTTGACAGTTTCTATCGCAACTTGTAACGCGGTATTGGTTTGATCGTTACGTGTTTGTAATTGCAACACAAATGCACCTGTCACTCGATAAGGATAAAAATAACTGTTGGTGCTGTAAACTAAACCGCGTTGTTCACGAATTTGCTCGGATAGGCGGGAAACCAAGCCACTGCCACCCAAAATGTGATTGCCGACGTAGAGCGAAAAATAATCCGGGTCTTTACGAGCCACGCCCAATTGACCCAAATATACCGTCGTTTGTGTCGCTGGATAGACGCGCTGAATCGTTTTTGCTTCAGTCAATTCAGTGGGTTGCGGCAACGGTGGAGCAATTTCGCCGGCGGGTAGGGATTGAGTCAGTTGATTGGCTAACGTTGTTGCCCGTGCTTTGTCAATCGCTCCAACAATGGCAATGACGGCATTTTTCGCCACATAATGACGTTGGTAAAAGGCTTTGACCTCTTCAACTTTTAACGCCGCTACCGCTTCTTTAGTGCCTTGTGCATCAATAGCATACGGATGAGTACCGTACAAGGTTTGGTAAAAAGTATTTTCTGCGATACTTTCTGGCGATTGATCTTCATATTTCAGAGCCACCAACATTTGCTGACGTACTCGTTCAAAATCCGTTGGTTGAAAATCGGGTTGAGTCAATACTGTGGTAAACAGGGTTAATGCCGGTTCGAGCAATTTCGCATCCGTCAACGAGCGCAAACCGATGTTTGCCGTATCTTTATCAATGCTATTGCTGAATTGTGCCCCCACATTATCGAATTGTTCCGCGATTTTGTCAGCCGAGAGTCCGCCCGCCCCTTCATTTAGCAAACTATTGGTCAACATCGCTAGACCATTTTTATTTTGTGGGTCACGCGCACTTCCCGCATCAAACACAATTTTGATATCAATCATCGGTAATTCAGTCGCTTGAACGAAGTAAACCCGTGCCCCGTTGTCCGTTTGCCACTGTTCAATCGTGGGAGTTGCAGTAACAAACGACATAAAGCTGAACAATATTAAAAAAATAGTAAAATGTTTCATCATATTTTTCCAGAAAAAGCAACTGTTTTGAGTTCTAAGCAATGTTAGTGATGTTTTAATCGTTCAACATCTTCTGTGGTCAGTCCCGTAATTTTCGCAATGACTGAAATACTAAAACCTTCCAATAACATTGCTCGAACTACTTCTGCTTGCGTTTCTTGCTTACCTTCGAGTTTGCCTTCGAGTTTACCTTCGAGTTTACCTTCGAGTTTGCCTTCGAGTTTGCCTTCTCTCACACCCTGTAGAAAAGTTTCCTCACGAGCTTGATGCAAAGATTTG
>DYNO01000042.1 GCA_020721025.1 Thiomargarita sp.
ACTGATAATCATTCTCATTATCATTGTTAATGATTGTCAATGGTTTAGAAGCTGCCATGCGCGATTAACCACCAAAGTTATCTCATAAGCGCGATTTATTTGAATTAACAAGAAAAGACAGGATAACAGTATGTCAAAACCCCGCGTTCTCTTTGCTACCTCCGAAGTGTATCCATTGGTTAAAACCGGCGGTCTGGCAGACATTAGTTATGCCCTACCTCAAAGCCTGCGCCAACTGGGTGTCGATGCCCGCATTTTGATTCCCGGTTACACTGAAATCGTGCATCATAAACAACTTCATCTGACAGTCGTTCGTGACCATCTCAACATATTTTCTAGCCTTAATTTCCCCGCCCGTTTACTCGAAGGCATCATTCCACATACAGATATTCCAATTTATGTGATTGATTGTCCTGAACTTTATGTTCGTGATGGGGGACCTTATCAAGATAGTAAGGGGGGCGATTGGTTGGATAATGCCATACGTTTTGGTGTGCTCTCTAAAGTAGCGGCTTTGTTTGGGCAATATGAATATCCCTCACTATTTGAACCTGACATTATTCATTGCAACGATTGGCAGGCAGGATTGGCACCAGCATATTTACACTTTGGCAGCCAACCTCATGCAAAAACGTTGATGAATGTCCACAACTTAGCTCATCAAGGTGTATTTGGTCCGGAAGTGGTAACCCTGCTGAATTTGCCGCCACAAAGTTTTAGCATGTTTGGTTTAGAATATTATGGCTTAATGTCATTTTTGAAGTCAGGACTCTATTATTCCGATTGGGTATCCACAGTCAGCCCCACGTATGCCAAAGAAATTCAAACACCTACATTTGGATACGGTTTATACGACCTGCTTGCTCACAGTGAAAAACGATTGACTGGTATTCTCAATGGAATTAATGTCACCGATTGGAATCCGGAAACTGATCCCTATATTGCTGCCAATTACAGCCATACAAATTTAAATGGCAAGGCTCAAAATACCCTCGCGCTACGCAAACGCTGCAAATTAGACAACAGCCGTTCATCCGCTACCCGCCCCATTATCGGCATGATTACTCGGCTCACCCATCAAAAAGGTTTTGATTTACTGATACCTGTGATTTCAAAAATCATCGAAGAAGGGGCGCAGTTGATTTTATTGGGGAGTGGCGACAAAGAATTAGAAGCAAGATTACAAGCCATTGCTGCGACCATGCCAGAATCGGTGAGTGTCACCTTGGGGTATGATGAAGAATTTTCACATCAAATTGAAGCCGGTGCTGATATTTTCCTGATGCCGTCGCGCTTTGAACCCTGTGGCTTAAACCAAATGTACAGTATGCGTTATGGCACAATTCCTGTGGTACGGCGCACCGGCGGCTTGGCGGATACGGTGGTTGACACCCTACCTTCCACATTAGATAATCGCACTGCCACTGGCTTTGTATTTGAAGAGGAAGGTTCAAAAACCCTGTTAAACTGCGTCTTGCGCGCCCTGCTGGTCTATCGAGATAAAACTACGTGGAAAAATCTGCGAATCAATGGCATGACCCAAGATTTTAGCTGGAAAAACAGTGCCGAGCAATATATCGCGTTATATGAAAGTTTATTAAATATCACCGCGTAATGTGATAACGGATTGACAGAATTCTCAGCATCAAACCCAATGCGTTTCAATCCATTCCGAATCACAGCGATCATTTTTTAAGATTCTGAATCTTTTGAAAATTCTGTAAATCCTGCTTGCAGGGTAATCGGCGACAAAAAGCATTCCGTCCTTGCATTTGATCGCCGGTCAGAAGTATGATTCGTGAACTTCAAAATGTTCGATTGCTCTAATGTGTTAATGCCGTTATTAATAATTTTAATGACCAAACTCATTGAATTTAAAAGATAATTATTTTAACCCAATCAATACGGCATCCATCAAGGGACAAATCAATTTACAAAAATCACTCTTTTGCATCTTAAGTTCAAATATTCACCATTTTGTTTCACATCTGGTTTAAAATAACTCGTTAGTCCTATCAATCAATAGAGTTATTTCCAGTGACTGGGACATTTAACAGAAAGTGCTCCGTCCTGTTACCATAACAGTTGACAACAGATAACTTAGGTTGCTATTGATTTACAGGATTTTTATGTTACTGGCACACAAAGTAGAACTGCGACCCAAGCCCGATCAGCTTGATTATTTTGAGAAAGCCTGCGGTCACTATCGACATTGTTGGAATCATACGTTGGCATGGTTTAGTCAACAGGATGCCGATGGGCATTACATTTTCAAATGGTCAAAAGCTGCGGCATATCAATTCTATATGAAAGTTTTACGGGTGGAATTTCCGTGGTACAGTGAAGTTTCATCGGTAATAACTCGTAATGTTATTGATGATTTGGATAACGCTTTTAAGCACTGTAAAATTTACGGATAGTGACCATCAAAGGAAGGGAAGTCGTATGGTAAATTTAAGACTCACTTAATTATTAGCAATTATTACTTAATTACAGCTTTGGCAGTTCCCCCAGAATTTTGGAATTGTCCAAGTTTGCATTGGCTATTAACTTCTAACAAATTTTGTTAGATTCTATTAACTAAAATGGAATAGTATGTCAATATGTTGAATCAATCCCTGATCGTTGCACTCGCATTCATCTTGAGTGTTGTTATGGAATCCGCACACGCATGGACGGTTCCATCCCATGAAAAAGAAGAAGCCTTGTCTTTAAAGCCAGATTTGGAACGAGGACGGCGTATTTATGAAACCTGTGCTGTTTGTCACTCTCCGTTGGGCTGGGGAACGCCTGACGGGCGATATCCACAAATTGCTGGGCAACATTTTAGTGTCATCGTCAAACAACTTACCGACATTCGGGCATCCAACCGTGACGCGCCCACCATGTACCCGTTTACCCTGTACTCTTCTACTCAAGGAGCGCAAGGTATCGCCGACGTAGCAGGCTACATTGCTCAACTGCTAATGGTGCCGAATAACGGTATTGGACCGGGCATTGATTTAGAACTGGGAAATGTTGTTTATCAACTTTACTGTCAAGAATGTCATGGTAAACAAGGCGAAGGAGATGACAAAGAATTTTACCCCAGCGTTGCCGGACAACATTACGAATACTTATTGCGAGAAGCCTTTTGGATAAAATCGGGTAAACGACGCAATGCAGATGCAACGATGGTGAAAAAAATTGGTGAACTGAATGGTCGGGAAATCGCCGCGGTGGTTGACTATATCTCCCGGTTACGTCCTGCTGAACATAAATTGGCAAAAACTCCCGATTGGTGGAATCCTGATTTTCCAAGAAATTTTATGTCCGTTCCCATGATGCGAAATCTACCCACGCCATTTTTTAACTCAATGTCTTTACCACAAGCAATGGAAGGGACAGACGCGCCAAGGGATTCAATGACCGAAATCATGAAGCATCGTAACCCATAGTATTTTAGCGTAACCAATTGTTCAAACTGTGGAAAAAAATAATATGATTAAATCGAAGCACACCGAGCCCACTAAAAATACTGGCTCTCCAAAGTCTTCTTTCTTCAAATGGATAAGTTTTGCATTCATATTCATGGTATTGGGTGTACTCGGTGCTGTGGGGTTCGATGCCGCAGTGGGCTACACCAACACGGTGGAATTTTGTACCTCCTGTCATTCGCAACAATATCCCTTTGAAGAACTCAAAAAAAGCACCCATTGGTCAAACCGAACCGGGGTTCACGCTGGCTGTCCTGACTGCCATGTACCACACAGCTTCTTTCCAAAAATGTACGCTAAAATCATGGCTTACAAGGATGTGTACCATGAATTGCTAGGTACGATTGACACGAAGGAAAAATTTGAAACGCACCGTTGGGAAATGGCAAATCGAGTGTGGGCGAAAATGAAAGCCACCAATTCGCGTGAATGCCGCAGTTGTCACTCCTTTGATCACATGGACTTAAGCGCGCAAGACCGTTTCGCTCGCAAAAAACACGAAAAAGCGGGAGATCGCAACGAAACTTGTATCGACTGCCACAAAGGGATTGTACATCAAGCACCTGAACCACCCGCCGATGCAAAAGAAACTGCAACGGACGCGCAGCCTGCCAGTGCAACTCCACCCACAGAAACGACAGACCATAAAAATTGAAGTAGTATCACATCAGTCAGGATGACAATACATTTCAGAGAGTCAAACCTGTCAGATTTCAAACATTTGACAGGTTTAAAATCGCCAATCTTTCTGACCTGTGTGGCATCACCTGAAAATCAACTGGTTCAAGTTGAGAACACAAGCGAAACAAGTTCCAATTTCTCACTATCTCATTGACTTATCTGGAATTAAAATGCAACGCCAAAATATTTCAAGCGGTTCACCTTGGGAAGCCACCATCGGTTATTCACGAGCAGTACGTGTCGGTAATACCATCGAAGTCAGTGGCACGGTTGCCGCAGGAGACAACGGGGTAGTCGGACGCGGCGACGGCTATGAACAAGCCAAATTTATTCTGCAAAAAATCGAAAAAGCCCTGATTGAAGCCGGAGCATCGCTTGAAAACGTGACTCGCACCCGTATCTATGTCACTGATATCACACAATGGCAAGCCATCGGCAAAGCACACGGAGAAGTTTTTGGCACAATTCGCCCCGCTACCACCGTGCTTGAAGTATCAAAATTAGTGAGCGACGATTATCTCGTTGAAATTGAAGCAACTGCCATCGTATAACCATTTTTTACTTTGTTTTTCAGAGATTTAAACCTGTTAGTTTCTAAAACCTGACAGGTTTAAAATACCCCATCTTCCTGAAAATGGCAAGTTCGCAAATTCACCGAATGAAATACTGAACAATTCCATTCCTAACTAATTGTAAAATCAAACTATTTTAACAATTGTCGCAACAACGCATCCACATCCGATTCTGCCAACTGATCCAAGTTTTCCAACAACTGCTCCGGAGTTTGCTGCGCTTGAATTGTGGCATGAGCAAATTTAACTCGCGGATAACCCAATGATTCTGCAAGCTCCCACGTCACATCGCCGAGAAAATCGCTAGTATAATCTCGCTGCCAATGATTCGCCACTGTTGCGTTAATGCCTTGATGTTGATGAAATTTCATGTCCCCCAACATCCGCGATGCTTCATGAATCCCATCAGTCATGCGATGTTGTTTATCATGATACGGCTGCAACATTTCTGGGGAAAACGACAAACCCAAAAAGCTGCACAACTGCATCATACTATCTTCAGGATTATGCAACAATTTTTCAAACTGAACTTCAAATTTTCGGTCACTGGGAATCTGCGCCAAGAATTTGCGAATATTGTCATAACTCAGATACCAAATCAATTCCGCAAACGTGCGTCGAGCAAAACGATGATGTTCAAGAATACTCGGCATATATAGCTGATCTAGCCGCGCTTCCTCAAATGAGTGAATCATACCATACGGATGACGCAATAAATTGATATACAACGGTTTATCGAACAAAAGTTCCGCCCGCTGCAACGTTTCCCACTCCACCGCATAAGTTGCACTTTTATCCACCAATACTCGCTGACCCAACCACGTTTGCATTTCCCGATAAAATTCCTGAGTCGTCAAACCGCGTGCTTCAAAATCTGCCATAATTGCCGTTGCCTGTATCGCATCACATTGTTTTAACTCCATAATTGCCCGCACCGTGCCCTCGCCCCAAAACCGATAAATACCAGAAAATTCTTGCTGACGTTCGGCTAACGTATTGAATGACAACAAATACATTTCTGGTGGCGCAAATAATTGTGGATGCCCCGCCAACAATACTCGTAACAAGGTTGAACCCGACCGGGGCGACGATAATACAAAAATTGCACGGGGATTCTGCGTTGACACTGTGGGCAATGGTGGAACTCGGATCAATTGACGCATTTCTGCAATGGTCGCAGAAGTCACTGTTTCGCTTGGAATTTCTGCCAGAGAAACCTCTGTTCCCAAAATTTTCGCAGCGGTTGTCGGATAATTTTCGATAAAATATTCCGTAAATTGCGCCAATGTAGGCACTCGAAATAACACAATGGCGTGAACAATTTCCTGCCACTGCGCTTGAATTTTATTCACCACCCGCGCCGCCTTGAGCGAATCACCTCCCAAATCAAAGAAATTATCCTGCTCTCCAATGGATTTCACACCCAAAATTTGTGACCAAATATCCGCCAACGCCTGAGCGAGGGCAGTGCGTGGTGCGACAAAATTTTGAGTATTTTCAATCATTAATCCATCAGGGACGGGCAGCGCGCGTAAATCCGTTTTACCGTTGGGCAACAATGGAATATGATCTAACACCACAAAATTTGACGGACATAAATACGCCGGCAAGCGTTGCAACAAAAAAGTTTTCAGCTCACTAATTGCAATTTCTGAAGTTAAAATAATATAAGCAATCAAGCGTTTATCGCCAAATTCATCAACTTTATCGGTCACAATCGCAGTTTGCACTGCCGGATGCTGAGAAAGCACATTTTCAATTTCTCCCGGTTCAATCCGAAAACCACGAATCTTAATCTGATTATCGCTGCGCCCCCAAAATTCCAAATGCCCATCCTCTCGATAACGCACCAAATCGCCGGTTCGATAGACACGTTGCCCAAGCTGTGGCAAATTGATAAATTTTTCTGCTGTTAATTCAGGACGATGCAAATAGCCCCGTGCCACTTGAATCCCGCCAATGAACAATTCACCCAGCACCCCACGCGGCACCGGTTGTAAATATTCATCTAAAACATAGAGTTGCACATATTGAAACGCTTGCCCAATGGGAGGACGGGGCGCGGGGCAATGAGTCAAATCCAACGCGGTGACAACAACGGTGGTTTCAGTCGGACCGTAAGTATTGAATAATACAATCTTTTCTCCGACACTTTGCTGCCATGCCTGCCACCGATCTAGCCGCAAAGCCTCACCACCAATCAGGGCTAAACGAATACTTTTGGGTAATTCATGACGGGCGATATCCTGTGTCAATTGATGCCAATACGCAGTCGGCAAATCCAGCACCGTAATCCGCCAATCACGACAACGTTGCCAAAAGGTTGCAGAATCAAGCATATCTGGAGTACGCAGCACCAATTCGCCACCGACCATCAAACAGGGGAAAATTTCTTCCACCGCCGCATCAAAATTGAGACTGGAAAATTGCAACACTTTGTCATCGGCTTGAATGCCATACATTTGTAGTGCACTGTGACAAAAATTGCTGAAACTGCCTTGTTCGATCATCACCCCCTTGGGTTGCCCAGTACTGCCCGACGTATAGATGAGGTAAGCCAAATAATTCAGTGAAATATCAATGACTAACGGTGTGATCGGATACTTCATGATTTCTGCTTGCAAACTATCCAATTCAAGATAAGTAACCGTTTTGAGGCTTTCCAATGAATTTCGATGCTCAAGCGCAGAAAGTGCCAAATTTTCAAATTTGCTTTGCGTGATAACCCATTGAATTTTCGCATCTGAAATCATCCATGCCAAACGGTTCACTGGATATTCTGGATCGAGCGCGAGATAGCAACCGCCTGCTTTCAAGGTCGCTAAAATTGCCACAACCATGTCTAAACTGCGTTCTAGGCGAATTCCTACGATAGATTCTGTTATGACTCCCAAATCCCGCAAATAGTGTGCGAGTTGATTGCTGCGTTGTTCTAATTGTTGGTAAGTTAAGACGTGATCTTGAAACCGCACCGCGACGGCATGAGGTGTTTTTTGAGTTTGAGCGCGGATAACTTCATGAACTAACAACAGTTGATTTGGAAAACTTGCAGAAATCAGAGCTTGCCGCTGTTCTTCTGTAGTCAGTGGTGAAAGTTGCCACAATGGCGTGTGAGGTGCCGTGACAATCTTCACCAATAATTGTTCAAAATGATGGGCAAATTGTTCGATAAATGGCGCAGTCAATACATCACAATTGTATTCAAACCAACCGGTCAGATGGTCAGATTTTTCAAACAATTCTAAACTCAAGTCCAATTTAGCAGTTTGCGTATCAATAGGTAAAGATTTTACTTGTAATTCAGTGAGTTGTAAATCAGGTAAATCAAAATTTTGCATCAAGAAAAAGACTTGAAACAATGGCGGATGGGTCAAATCTGTGGGCAATTTGAGAGTATCGAGCAAAGTTTGAAAGGGTAACGTCTGATGTGTTTGTGCATCTAAGGTAACTTTCTGAACTTGCTGAATAAAATCGCTAAATTTTGCTTGATTCTCGATTGAGGTGCGAATCGCGAGATTATTGATGAATAAACCAACAATTTGTTCCCACGCTAATTGTTGCCGTCCCGCGGTGGAAATACCCACGATAATTTCACTTTGCGCGGTGTAACGATGCAATAAGGTTTGAAACGCGGCTAATAAAATTGTAAATAAAGTAACTCGTTGTTGTTGTGCAAGTTGTCGCAGTGCAGAAGTTAACGTTGATGAAACTTCAATGGCATGTTTTGCCCCTTGAAAAGTTTGCAGCGCGGGGCGCGGGAGATCGCTCGGTAACTCAATGATTGGTAGCGGTTTAGATAATTGTTGTTGCCAATAATGCCACTGTTGATCACGCGCATCACGGGTTAACCATTGTTGCTGCCAAGTGCAAAAATCATGATATTGATAAATAGGTTGCGTCAATGGCGATGGTTGTTGGGTATGAAACGCGTGATACAACGTCATTAATTCGTGCAAAATCAACCCAATTGACCAACCATCAACGATTAAGTGATGAAATACCAATAATAATGTATAATCCTGTGAATTTTCATCTGATTGCCACAGATGGGCACGCAATAATGGCGCGTGTTGTAAATCAAAGGGACGACACACCGCCGCCTGTAATAATTCTGGAGAAATGAATTTCTCAACTTCTTGAATCAGATGAAAATTAACAGATGAAAGAATATATTGTTGCGGCTTTCCAGTTTCATCGGTCACAAAACAAGTACGCAGGGCATCATGACGTTGCACAATTTCTTGCAATGCTTTTTCCAATGCCACAATTGACACGGTGCCTTCGAGTTGATATGCCAAGGGAATGTGATATGCGGGAGTGCCGGGCTGCATTTGTTCAAATAACCACCAACCGTATTGCCCCGCAGACAACGGACTGGTGCTGACTTTGCCATGATGCTGGGTCGCAATTGTGTGAGTTTGTGGCTGTTGCCTTAAATTTTCAACGGTCGCAGCTAATTCTGCAATTGTGGGTGCCGTAAAAATTGTGGCAAGCGTGCATTCAATTTGAAATAAATCTTGAATCCGTGTCAATAGTTGCGTGGCGAGTAGTGAGTGTCCACCCAAGGCGAAAAAATTGTCCGTTGTTCCAAAGCTATCTATCGGTAAATTCAGCACTTTTGACCAGATTTGTGCTAATTGTTGCTCGATTTCTGTCGTGGGTAGTTCTTTGTCCGTCTGTGACAATTGAGGAGGAGGCAGAGCATCACGGTCAATTTTATCATTTGGAGTGCGCGGAAAACTGTCTAAAAACGCGTAAGCAGCGGGTAACATGTAAATTGGCAGTCGTTGTCGCAAAAATTGGTCAATTTGTTTCGATAATTCATCTGGTTGTGAAACGTCAGATTCAATAATTAAGTAGGCAACCAGTTGTTCCGCTCGCGCCAAAACTAACGCGTCTTGAATTATTGGGAAATGGCGTAATTGTGTCTCAATTTCTCCGGGTTCAATCCGAAAGCCGCGTAATTTCAACTGATGATCCACACGACCGATGAAATATAGGTTTCCATCGGATAAATAGCGCACTAAGTCGCCGGTACGATATAATCGGCTGTGTTCAAATTCTACATCTGACGCTGTAAATGGATTGGGAATAAATTTTTCATTCGTTAAATCATCATGTTGCCAATAACCCGCACTCACTCCTACTCCAGCAATGTACAACTCCCCAATTTCACCTACTGTCACCGGTTGTCTTTGTTCATCAAGTACATAGAGCAACATATTTTGTACAGCTTGACCTATCGGCGTGTTATCGTCATTTTCGCTGATTTCATCAATCACGGAATACAAGGTGGCGCAGATCGTCGTTTCGGTGGGCCCATAACCGTTGATAATTTTTAGCTGGGGATTCTTGCGAATTAATTGAATTAAGCGACTTTTGGGAATCGGTTCCACCCCAACGAGCAAGCGTTTCAAAGAGATAGCGGGTTGTTCTAGTAAGGCGGGCAAAATAAAGGGCGGTAAATAGACACTGTGAATTTGCTTTTGTTGTAACCAACTGATTAACTTACTAATATCGCTACGAATGGCGGAAGGAATTAAATGTAATGTGGCACCCGCGGTCAGAGCTGAAAAAATTTCATACACTGATACGTCAAAACTTAACGCAGTCCACAGCGCACAATTATCTGCAATTTCAATCAGTTGTCGTTGAGTAAAATCAGCCAGTAAATTGACTACCCCACGATGATGGCAGCATACGCCCTTGGGTTGCCCGGTGGTGCCTGAAGTATAAAGAATATAGGCTAATTGGGTCTGTTCACACGGTAAATTGAGATTGCTGCGGTCGTGGTGCGAAATTTGGTCTTTCCAAGCCTTATCTATCATTACGGTCGAAATATCGTTGAATTGTAAATTTTTCAATAATTTTTCTTGCGTAATCAATAATTTTACCTGAGCATCTTGTAACATAAAGTGCAATCGTTCCCGCGGATAATCGCTATCTAGGGGAATGTATGCCGCGCCGACTTTTAATGTGGCTAAAATTGCTACGATCACCGAGGTTGAACGCTCCAAACACAATGCCACCCGATCCCCTGCGTGAACTCCCCATGATTGCAAAGCCCGTGCAAGTTGGTTGGCTTGTTGATTCAGTTCTGTGTAGGTAAGTTGCTGAATTTCATCAATAACTGCGATGACCGCGGGATTGGATTCGGCTTGAAATTCGACGAGTTGATGTAAACATTTTGGTGAAAATGGGTGAAATTTGCTGGAGGTCATGGGATTTTCTTAATAATTTGAGAGTAAACGATAAAATGAGCGACACTGTTGGAATTCGGATGAATTCGTGAGTAGCGATTTGCGTTACATTATTTTGATAACTGCTTGATTAAATGCGAAGAAATCATTTAATCCCGTTTCAATGATTGCGATGACAATTTCAAGATTAAGCTGTTGATATTCGTGGATTGCAATGTTGCGAAAACTGACCATATTTTGCATTTTTTGACAAAGTTCTGACGAGATAACCGATTGATTTGCCAACAAAGTGAAACTATCACGACTGCTGCTGGGAATACCAAATTGGTGAATTTTAATCAGATAGTTTGCTAAATCAATGGCTTGTTCACAGGCACGCGTCAAATTGAGCAGAGCAGCATCTTGATGACTGAAATTGTGGGCAAATGTGGTACCGGCAAGTTGATATTCTTCACGCACTCGCATGATACAACGTTGAATACTTTGAACTTTATTGATGATCACGTCGTCAAACGGCATATACTTTACCCGTTTTGAAAAAAGTTTCGAGAATGGCGGCGCGTTCTTCGTTCAATTTTTGATAAAATGACCAAGTAAGCATTTCAAAAGTGCGATAGGTGACTTTATCACGATAATAAATAATTTTTCCTGTATTTACAATAATATATTGAAACACCGTGTTCACTTCTCGTAAATTAATTAAATCTACGTCGCGTTGAAAATAATGAGTTAATTCAAGATGTAATGGAGTCATTGCCAAGTTAGCCAATTTTTTCGCAATTTGATGTGGCAACAGTAAGGCAATGTCTATATCGCTGTCGGGGTGTAATTGATCATTGATGGCTGAACCAAATAGATAAATCGCTTGTATATCAGGATGATGCGATTGAATCAATTCAGTCACTTGGGAATGAATGAGATCAGTTAATTCGAGAGCGTTATTTTGCATCATATTATTGATTAGGTTCAAAAATAATTTTTCGCTTGTGACACGGGTGCATGTAAACAAGGAAGTTGTTAATTTAAAATAAGTTATAAACACATCTTTTTGATGAAGTTTGAACTGCGAACGCCTAAACAAGTTGAATTTTACTCGAATTTAAAAACCGTTGGTGAACATATTGATCAATATGACGAATTATATCTGATGTCAACACGTTGATTGAGAAGTGCATCAATCGATTCGGCAGCTAAATTTGCTTTCCTGTCAATTTTATGATTTAATTCAATTAGTTAAGATTGAGCCTCACTTCATCGCAAACTTCACGAGTCACAAAACTGAATTTATTCGGCGCAGTAAAATCCAATCATGCAAAGCAAGTGTAGCGAGGCAAGCAAAGTGTTATCTCTTTGTTATTTCAAGATTTTTAGCGCATAACCCTGTGTTCATGCCTCTGAAAATGCAGGCTTTGAGGGAGCGATTGAAAATGAAATTTAAACTGTGTAACTCCTATTTATAGTAAACTATCAGATGAATACATCGCTTTGATAGCCATCTCACTTGTCCAGAGATTTCAAATCGCTTACAATCTCAAAATAAACAGATTTTTCAAGAGATGAGTTGCGTTCATATTTGTGACAGGCGAACTCTGGATAAATTTAAACAACTCAAGGAATTACAAAGTATTATGAGTACACAACCGATTATCAACCTTCACCCTGATTACAAAGTTGCCGATATTAAACTCGCTGAATGGGGTCATAAAGAAATCGCCATCGCTGAAACAGAAATGCCCGGTTTAATGCAATTGCGTGAGGAATATGGGGCGAAAAAACCGCTTAAAGGTGCGAGAATTGCGGGATGTTTGCACATGACCATTCAAACGGCGGTTTTAATTGAAACGCTGGTGGAATTGGGCGCAGAAGTGCGTTGGTCATCGTGCAATATTTTTTCAACCCAAGATCATGCCGCGGCGGCAATTGCAGATCGTGGCGTGCCCGTTTTTGCGTGGAAAGGTGAAACAGAACAAGAGTTTTGGTGGTGCATTGAGCAGTCGATTTTTGGTCCGAACGGTTGGTTGCCGAACATGATTTTGGATGATGGCGGCGATTTAACGCAGATTATGCACGAAAAGTATCCGGAGTTGATGAAAAACATCAAGGGCATTTCCGAAGAAACCACTACCGGCGTGCATCGTTTGTATGAAATGGTTAAGGAAAACAAGCTGTTATGTCCGGCGATTAATGTCAACGACTCGGTGACGAAATCCAAGTTTGATAACCTTTATGGATGTCGTGAGTCCTTGATTGATGGGATAAAACGCGCCACTGATGTGATGATTGCGGGCAAAATTTGCATTGTCGCGGGCTATGGCGATGTTGGTAAAGGTTGCGCGCAGGCGTTGCGTGGCATGGGCGCGACGGTGTGGGTGACGGAAATTGACCCGATTTGTGCGTTGCAAGCTGCAATGGAAGGTTATCGTGTGGTCAATATGGATGATGTGTGTGGCGTGGGCGATATTTTTATCACGGCAACGGGCAATCTCCGCGTCATTACTCACGATCAGATGGTAAAAATGCGTAATCAAGCCATTGTGTGCAACATTGGGCATTTTGACTCGGAAATTGACATTGCCGGTTTGCGTCAGTATCGTTGGGAAAACATCAAGCCGCAGGTCGATCACGTTATTTTTCCTGATGGTAAGCGCATTATCGTATTAGCTGAAGGGCGATTGGTTAATTTGGGATGTGCTACGGGTCATCCGAGTTTTGTGATGTCAAATTCTTTTACGAATCAGATATTAGCGCAAATTGAATTGTGGAATCATCATCAAAATTATGAAAACAAGGTCTATATGCTACCGAAGCACTTAGATGAGAAAGTTGCCCGAATGCACCTCAAGCGAATTGGTGCCAATCTCACTCAATTGTCAGCAGAACAAGCCCAGTATATCAGTGTGTCTGTGGACGGTCCGTATAAACCTGATCACTATCGCTACTAGAATGATTGCAGTCAATTGAATGAGTTATAGCGTCGGGAAGGGAATCTCGACCTATCAAATTGAACCATCACTTACTGAATTGATAGGATTCACATCTTTTGTGATGTTAATTTGATATATTTTGAAAATTGTGGTTCAGACAAGAAATGATTGATTCAGCGATAATCCACTTTCAATTTAACGGATCATGTGCCATGAGCAAATCCAAAAAGATGACCGTGCCCGTGTTAGAAGACGTGGTGGTATTGGGTAGAGAACTCTCTGAATCTGCTACACTTCCGCCAGCACTCGATGAGTTACAAACTCAAGCCTTGCAACAACAAATAGAAAAAATTGTTCAATCTCAATTAGATAGCGTGTTGAGCAAAGTATCGCAACAAGTGACTAAGGAGATCAAGGCATATTTGGATAAAGAACTGCCTAAACTGGTTGAAGCTGCAAAACGTTCCATATAACTAAAAATCTCAATTTAATATAAGCAATACAAACGGATAGAATGGAAACTTGGACAACTTTCTTACAAACACAACATTTCACTCCATTGGCAGCGGCAACGTTACAACAAACGGTCATTGCTGACATTTCTGATTTTGGTTTAATCCAAGTGATTGGACAGGATGCAGAAAAGTTTTTGCAAGGGCAATTCACCAATGACGTGCGCCAAGTCAAGCCACAACGCAGTCAATTCAGCGCGTGGTGTACGCCGCAAGGTCGAGTTATTGTGAATTTTCATCTATTTAAGCGAGATACCGCCTATTATTTGTTGTTGCCTGCAAACAGTGTGGCTCCCGTGTTAAAACGCTTGCAAATGTTTGTGTTGCGTTCCGCGGTAAAACTCAGCGATGTGACTGAAAACTTGGCAAAATTTGGGATTGCCGGTGAGCAGGCGACACCACTTTTAACTGACGCATTGCAGCAACAACTTCCTGAAAATATTGATGATTGTGTCACACACGCGGATATAACAGTGATTCGGATGCGGGGGGAATCTCGTTACATTGTGTTGGGTGAAGTCGCAGCGATAAAAAGTTTATGGCAAAAGTTGGCGAGTTCTGCCGTTGGGGTTGAAAAAGAAGTTTGGCAACTTTTTAGCGTGTTGGCGGGCGTACCCTACATTGACACCCGTTTAAGTGAAGTTTTCATTCCTCAGATGTTGAATTTACAAGCATTAGCCGCGGTGAGTTTCAAAAAAGGTTGTTACACTGGGCAAGAAATTGTCGCTCGAATGCAGTATTTAGCCTCATTAAAACGGCGTTTATACCGGGCAACGTTGCGAACCGATACACCACCACAAATTGGCGATGAATTGTTCACGACCGCTGCACCGACTCAAGAAATTGGTAAAATAATCAATGTGATAGCTAATCCAGCGGGCAATTATCATTTACTTGCTGTTGTAACGGTTGACGCGGTACCAACGCAACCCGTCTGTGATCGGGCGGGAAATGCGTTACAATGGGAAGCGTTACCTTACGAGGTAGAATTACGCTAACTTTCAGTTTCACAAGGTGAATTATGACAGACATTGCAAACACAACACCTTCGTTAATTGTGCGATTTTTGATCGCAACCCTACTTTTATTCATCACTTGGCTGCTCTTGGTGGGCAAATGGGATTGGGCTGAAAATAGTGTCGGCTTGGCGGTGGCTATGATAACAGCATTGATTTCATTGAGAAATTTTGAATTGTTGGATGGCATTAAATTTACAGCCATGACCCCGTTTTACATGGTGCATTATTTGGTTATCTTCATTATCGCCTTGATTCGCTCCAATATTGATGTAGCATTACGGGTTTTGTCGCCACAATTGCCGATTAATCCTGCGATTGTCACCGTGAAAACGCAGTTGCAATCTCCCTTGGGTAAATTGATTTTAGCCAACAGTATTACCTTGACTCCGGGCACTTTAACAGTTGATATTATTGACGATAATTTACAAATCCACTGGATTGATAGCACACCGGGAACAGATTTGGCTCACGCAACTCAAGCAATTTCTGATCAGTTTGAGCGAGATTTACGGAGAATTTTTATATGAGTTCGTTAGAATTGATTGCTTTATTTTTCATGGCATTAGCTCTGTTTGCTAGGCTATTACGCCTGTTGATTGGTCCCACTGTACCGGATCGGGTGGTGGCAGCAGATATTTTGGCAACCATCACAACAGTTGCTTTGGTGTGGATTGCTCACAAGTTTGCGAATCCTATTTATTTGGATATTGCTTTGGTTTACGGCGTGTTAGCCTTTGTGAGCGTGGTGGTGATTGCACGGGTTATCGAAGGTTGAAAAAGTAACTCAACGCTGCGTAGGCTAAGGCTTTGATTGGCTTAACCTACGACAGTTTTAAGCGGCTAAAATGGCTAAAATATGTTCTAATTCCACCCGTAATTCACGAATCATCCGCTGATTCTGGGGTTCAGTTTCCTCCGCCTCGCCCAAGCGTTGTTTTGCCCCGCCAATTGTAAAGCCTTCTTCATACAACAGCCCACGAATTTGACGAATTAACAAAACATCCTGACGTTGATAATAGCGACGATTACCACGCCGTTTAATGGGTTTAAGCTGCGAAAATTCCTGTTCCCAATACCGCAAAACATGCGGCTTTACGGCGCACAAATCGCTGACTTCACCAATGGTAAAGTAGCGTTTGGCAGGAATTACCGGCAATTCATTATTGTTCGACAGTTCCAGCATAGGCTTCTACCCGTGCTCTCAATTTTTGCCCTGGGCGAAATGTGACAACTCGCCGTGCGCTAATGGGAATTTCTTCCCCAGTTTTTGGATTGCGTCCGGGGCGTTCGTTTTTATCACGTAAATCGAAATTGCCAAAACCGGACAACTTGACTTGTTCACCTTTTTCAAGTGCTTGGCGAACTTCTTCAAAGAAAATATCCACCATTTCCTTTGCTTCACGTTTGTTTAAGCCCAGTTCTTCAAATAACGCTTCAGCCATTGCGGCTTTTGTCAATGCCATAATTATTTCCTTAACGATGCACCAAAATCTTGTTCAAGTAAGTGTACAATACGCTCAATCTGAGCATCAACTTCGCTGTCAATCAAATTGCGATCAAGTGCTTGAAAAATTAGCGCGATGGCTAAACTTTTCTTATCCGACGCAATGCCTGCCCCTTGATAAACATCAAATAATTTTAACTCAATCAAAAGGTTCGATGCAACCTGCTGAATTTGGCTGAGAATCTTATCAACCGCCCATGTTTTGTCCACGACCACGGCTATATCACGACGTATTGAAGGATACTTCGAGATTTCCATGAATTGTATCATTTTGTCTTGCAACAGGGGAGAGAGATGCAATTCAAAGAGATACGCAGGTGCCAAAATATCCAATTCAGCCAATAAACGCGGGTGCAAAGCCCCCATCATACCTAAAAAATCTTCTCCCTGATAAATTGCCGCCGTTTGTCCTGGATGGAGGGCGGGGTGAAAATCAGGACGAATATGATAATTGAGACGTGTGGTTTGCAACAGTGCTTCCACATCTGCCTTTATATCATAAAAATCAATTAGTTGCAATCTTTCATTCCATTGTTCGGGCAAACGCGTTCCCGTCACCACGCCGGCAAGCATCGCTTCTTGTTGTAATCCTTGCGAAGTGGGCAGAAAACGCAACCCGGTTTCAAAGAGACGCACCCGCGATTGTTGCCGTTTTTGGTTATACTGCGCCGCTTGTAATAACCCCGCCCAAAGTGTAGTTCGCATCACGGACATATCGCTGGTGATCGGATTTGCCAATGCCAACGGTTCGACATGGGGGATTAATTTTGCTTGAAACTGAGGTTGCACAAAACTGTAAGTAATCGCTTCTTGATAATCTCGTTGAATTAAAACCGATTGTAAAGTTTCCAACGTGACATCCGGTTGAGAAGTCATGGATAAAATCGCGCGCGGCGTGGGAGAAGCAATATTGTCATAGCCGTGAATTCGTGCCAATTCTTCAATTAAATCAACTTCTTGTGAAATATCAAAGCGGAAACTGGGCGGGATCACTTCCCAGTTATCATCATGAATCGTGAGTTGCATTCCCAATCGTTGCAAAATCTCAGTAATTTCATCACGTTCTAAAACTTTTCCTAAAATCCGGGTGATGCGAGAATGACGCAAGATGATGGGCGGGCGTTGTGGCAAATCGAGGTCATTGCTCACTTCGATGATGGGCCCTGCTTGTCCACCGACGATTTCTAAAAGTAATTGGGTTGCTTGTTCGATAGCACGCGCTTGTAATTGAAAATCGACTCCCCGTTCAAAGCGATAGGATGAATCGGTTTGTAATCCGTAACGCCGTCCACAGCCTGCGAGTAAATGAGGTGTAAAAAATGCACTTTCTAAGAAAATATCTTGCGTGGTATCCGTGACCGCCGAATTGAGTCCGCCCATCACGCCCGCAATCGCTTGAGGTTGTTGTCGATCAGCAATCACTAAGGTTTGTCCGTCTAAAGTTACCGTTTGCCCGTCAAGTAAAGTGATGGATTCTCCTGCTTTTGCCATGCGTACTTGAATTTCGCCGTTTAACTTTTGCAAATCAAACGCGTGCATCGGTTGCCCCAATTCGAGCAGAATGTAATTTGTGACATCGACAACAGGATGAATGCAACGATGTCCACTGCGCCGTAACCGTTCTCGCATCCAAGTGGGTGTTTTTGCTTGAGAATTGACCGACCGAATTACTCGACCGACATAGCGTGGACAGGCGGCGGTGGCGTGGATTTTCACCGGGAGCATATCCGCCAAGGTCGCAGGCACGGATGAATAATGAGGTGGATTAAGCGGTTGTCGCGTCATCACGCCAATGTCGCGCGCTATGCCTAGGACGCTGAGACAGTCGCCACGATTCGGAGTAATATTAATTTCAACACTGACATCATCAAGTTGTAAATAATCCCGTAAATTCATGCCGATGGGCGCGTCATCTGCCAAGATCATGATGCCTTCGCCGCGTTCAGATAAACCGAGTTCGATTTCTGAACAAATCATGCCTTGAGACATCACCCCGCGCAGCAATGTTTCAGTCACTTTCACATTCTGCGGTAATTCAGCCCCGTGGATTGCCACCGCCACTTTTTGCCCGACCGCGACATTGGGCGCGCCACAGAGAATATTCAGCGTAATCAGTTGATTAATTTGCACTTGACAAAGTTTGAGTTTTTCTGCGTCAGGATGGGGTTGCACGGACAGTACCAAACCCACGATAACATGCGTAAATTCGGGCGCAACGGGATTCACCCCTTCAACTTCTAAACCTATCATGGTCAGTTGGTTGACGAGTTCGGTGGGCGTGAGCGAATAATTGACCCAACTGTGCAACCAGTTTTCACTGAGTTTCATGCGCTAACCTTGTTGTAAAAATAATGTCGTATTGTAGATGAAAACGCGGGGGAGAGGACAGTGTGACATGAATTTATGAGAAATATTTTGCATCGCTCTGGGACGTGTCATCAAATTCTCGAAGTTACGCAGTTCAAATCTCATTTTCTATTGATTCAAAAAGTTAATATTTTGATCATTTTCAAACAACGAAATTTTACCAAACACGGTCATCATGAGAAATAATTTCAAATAAAACAAATAGTTCATCGTTCCAATGCTCCGCGTTGGAATGCAGCCCAGACGCTCCGCGTCACCGGTTCAAATTTGATCAGTTCAATCATCTGTATTTCGCTCTCCATTTCAACGGAGCAACAATTTTTCATCAAGATGATAAAAAGCAATCAGTTAGAAATCATCACTCGTGACGCTGGAGCGTCTGAGCTGCATTCCAACGCGGAGCATCGGAACGAGGAACTACTTGTTTTATTTATAGGAGTTACGCAGTTCAAAACGTAACT
>DYNO01000043.1:0-5033 GCA_020721025.1 Thiomargarita sp.
GGGTTATAGACCTGTTTCACTTGGTATTAAAGATTTCAAATCGGTTCTATACTGGATCGGCATGATGAAATGAATGCGACTGAATTTAATAATTGATTTACAACAGTTATTCAGATAATTTTGGGGAATTGATTGATTTTACGAATAATTACTGAAAATTATCCGAACTATACGATACCAACTCAAACAGATTGATTTTACTAAAATAACGGGAAGCTGGAAATATTGCGAAATTATTTGGTTTCTGTACGCAGGGCAGCACCAATCATCGGCAAACAAAGACATTCTTGCGTTTCTGTCAATACCGGTTTGTAAATAAAAACTTCATTGAGATCAAAAGCCCGGACGTTGACATTTAAGAAACTTTGCATGTAATTCACGATTTCTGGTGTTTGATAGGGGGTGGGCGCGATCACCAAAGTCCGAATGGGAGGCAGGGGATAGCACGCTCGGTAATAATTCAATGCTTGTTGCATTTCCAAAATGATTTGACTGATGGTTTGATTTACCTTCGAGTCATTAGAAAAAGTGCTTGGATTTAATAGAATATCCGGTTTTGTAAGTCGTGCCAAATGGGGAGCGTTGACCGTGCGCGTAAGATACAATTGACCTTGACGAGTAATCATCAAAATCGCTTTGTCTTGGTTAATCCATAAAAATGCCATTCCTTCTTTATCTTCTGCAATACGCGAAGTTAAGTGACAGAGGGCAAATTCCGGAATATCTAAATAACTGAGACAAAAACCAGCATTCAATAACTCATCAACATGGTCAAGTACCGCAGTTTTGGGTGCGATGGCGACATACATGATCGGAACGGCAACAGATTCGGTAGGTTCTTGACGCGCAGGAACCTCTTGAGTTTCAAGAATGACATCGTTGATATGAAATTCTGACAAGCCTTGCACATAATCACGCACCACTCCACGAACATCTTCGTCTGGCACTTGAGGCGTTTCCAACAATAACAACTGATAACTCCCCGGACGCATGAGACCGGCGCAGGGGGTATTTTTTGCCGCATAATGCCGTGCCACGCTGGGAAGTGCTTTCACAGCTTGAGAAAAAGGTTGAGATTCACATACATCGAGTATCGGCATATTACCCACCGTGTGCAACACTCGCACGAGGCATAGGTCATTGTGATGAATTCCCACGCCAACACGGTCATAAATTCGTGCATGATCCCAAGTGGATTCAGAGGTTCGCATAGTCTTGCTGTCTTGAAAGGTTACTGATACTCCAAGATAAAAGCAAGATACAGACCATCTGATGATTTCAAAGCCGTTTTTACTCATTACCCAGCAAAGACAAATTTCAAAAATTCTATTTAAAATTAAAATATGGTCGCAGTCTCTCTTGTCCTGTTTTATGCGGTCTATTAGATTGATTTAAAAAAATTGATGTAACACCAACACTTGAGAATAAAGATTGATGTGGCAAGGACGAACAAAACAAGCTCAGAAAGAATGAAAAGGAAAAGACAAATATTTGCAACAAGCTGATTTTTATGAGAGAATATCAGAAATAATCAATGTGATTGAACAGTGAGAAAGAGCAACAAATGTTTAAGCTGACAGAATTATCATGAAGTTGTCATGATAAAAAATTTACAACTGCCAAAAATTCAAATTGTTAGGTGAGCTACGATGGCGCGTTTTCTAGGAATTTACTTCGTATTGGTTATTATTGGCATGGGATTATTAGAATTACCGATGCTTGATGCCTTCTACCGATATTTTGGGATCGTTCTTGCCGCACTCAGCGGGACAGTCATTCATCTGGTTGATGCACAAGTCAATATTGCCGGGGCGATCTTGAGTCTGCCTCATGGTGGTTTTTCCATTGAAGTGACAACAGAATGTCAAGCGGTTGAATTAACTTGGCTATATTGTGCCGCGATTTTGGCATGGACAGCAAGGTGGCAAGATAAACTCCAGTGGATTTTACTCGGTATCGTGTTGATACAAATCCTCAATGTAATTCGTCTCATTAGCCTGATTTACTTAGGACACTGGTATCCTGATTATTTTGTAATGATACATGAAAATTTTTACCCGCTGTTTTTCGGAATTATCACTATCTTATTATTTTTAAACTGGATTATTTTCATAAATTCGAGAGACGTTCGACATGCCATTCAACCCGCTCCAACGTTTTAGTTTTTTGGTTCTACTTTGGTCATTACCCGTTTTTGCCCTGTGGTGGACGTTGGTCACTCCGGTTTTGCTCCCCGGTTTTGCGTTACCGGTGGGATTTGCGATATCGCAATGGTTTGAACGCGAACGAGTTGAAATCAAACCAACGCCTGAAGGAAAATGGAATATTCACACCAAGATTTTGCTGAAAAAACAACCAGAAAATGCCAAACATCCCTTTGTGATGAGTTTGCAGTTGAAACCACTGACTGTTTTCACCATTGGTTTGCCATTACTCTGGACGTTACTGCTGGCGGTACCGGAAACATGGCGACAAAAAATTTGGAACTTATTGATTGGTAGTTTATTCTTGCTACCGCCGATTGCTGTATCGTTGTGGTTGGAAGTATTTCGTCATCTGGCGCAATTGATGTCTGGGGATGATGTGGGGGAAATTTTGGTGACGGAAGGATTGTATCAAGCGGTTTATCCATATTCTGCTGAGACAATTTCGATAGTGACGATACTTGTTAAATTAAGCGTTTATGTCAATTTTGTCATCATTCCGCTGTTCATTGTCTATCTTTTGCATCAGAAATTTATTCGGATAGTGTTTCTTGCCAATGTCATCAAAAATTCTCAATCAAATCATCCATCAGATTAATACGTTGACCGAATGAGTCGGGTCAGATGTTTGACCTTTCCGTTATTATTGACAGTGATGAGGAAAAGTCCAATTGGTGACACAAGAATTTAGGCAGGTCGCCGGTGAGCCTCATAAGTGTATTCATCATGGGTGAAACGTCCTTAATGAATTGTTTTATTCGCTAATCAACACGAGCGAGGTGAGTAGCAAGTCTCCGGTTTGCACATTGTATTCCAACATGCCATCATCACGCCGAATCAGACTGGATTTAACAGTTTCATATTGTTCAAGTTTCTTTGCAGTCACTTGCGTCGTGGGGTATAAATGCAAGGTATTGCCTTGATACGTCAGGGTAAAACTGCCATCGGTGTTATAGACAATATCTTCTACGCCGGCAAATTTCTTTGCTTCCTTGATGAAAGTGTCGGGGGCAAGCACTGTGGGATAGGCTTTTTGCGCCTTGCCTTGCGAATAAACCACAGTCATTTGTTGTTTGGCACGATTATTATCATCGAAGTTTATGCCCAGTTGCAGACCGCCCGGCATGTTATCCCAATTGCACCCGGAAGCGTCGCAAAAGTCTTGCAAGGTGGGATCGATAAATGGGTCAAATATCACTACGAAATAGACATAAACTTCTTCATCTGCCCGCGCCCCGCGTCGTTGAGTGGCAGTATAACTCATTAAAACATCTCCCTTTTTACCCACTTTCACCACGCTGTCCGTGCCCAATACATTGGCAAGATCGCTGACATCTTGTGGTGCGGGCACCATGGGAATTTGCCAACCGTCTTCTGTCGTCACCATGTATCGCCCGGTTTTATCAACTGCCACGCCTGTCGTTTCTACTGTCGTATCAATTTGTTGCATGTTATCGCTGTCGGGCAACAGGGCTAAACTGATGTCTTTCGATGTGCTGGATCCCTCCACCATCACAATGCCACTGCTGTTTTGTCTGAGGCTATATTCACCGAATCCTTTGCTATTCAAGGTTTGATTCAATTTTTCAACCACTGTTTCCCCCGCAATCGGTCGCCCACCCACAGCTAAACTACTGCTCAAATCTGGCATGTCCATTGGCATTTCGATTTGCGATGGCAGAGTAGGTGCGTCCATTGCTTTAAATGCAATTTTACTGCCCGGTGGAGGGTGAAGTTTTCCCGTTGTTTCATCCATTTGCCAATTTTGCGGCAGGACAGGTTTAAAGTTTTTGGGCTTCAACTTCACTAAATCGACATTGGTGGCAATTTTGGCAAAATCCTCAGTTTCCTGTAACGCTTCCGGTTGCATCGCATTGAGGCTTTCTGGGGTCATCTCACGCAATACTTTCGCTTGAAATCCACCGACATTTTCTCTAGTGAGACCAGATAAGGCTTCAGGAGGCATTTGTTTAAATTGTTCTGGCTTGAATCCCATCATAGCATCTTTTTTAAACTCACCCATCTGCTCTGGACTAAAACCGGCGGCAGCTTGTTCAGGTAAAACAGCGATATTGGGTGCCTCAAAAGTTTGGAAGGCATCCTTTTCTGTCCCCTTGATGCGTTTATCGTCAAAAGCGGGCACTTGTTGGGGCGAGATACAATAATCTTGCATCACTGCTTCGCCGGATGAGTTGTTGTTGACGGTGACATTGTTGCCCACAGTCACATTGTTTGACATCACGACGGAACGAGTTAAGCACACATTTTCTAGTTTTGTTTCTGCTTGAATTTGTGCTTGACCGATAATCGCGGGGGCTTTTGCTTCGCCCTTGATATCACAACCTAATTGCCCACCGACCACTTGAGCTCCTGCATCTAGGCGCATTCCACACACCATGCCGTTGTTTTGCACGGTGCCAGATAACATGCCATTGCCCTGAATTACTGTATCTTTTTCAATTCTTAGATTCGCCAACGTTCCCTGATTCAACACATTCCCACAATAAATTCCGCCTTCAATATGAGAATGATTGCTGACTTCCATGTTGCACAGGGTGCCTTGGTTGGTATTGAAACCGCTGACTTTACCGCCGTCAATGGTCGCATTTGGTGCAATATTCACATTGGCGATGATGCCCTGATTTTTAATATCCCCGCTGAGATTGCCCCCCGTTATCGAACCGGTGGGTGAGATTTTCACATCAGTCATGGTGTGTCCATCATTAAAACGATTGTCTTCAATCATGCCATTGGGGGGCGGAGGTGGCATACTGGGTGAGGAGGTAACTGTCAATTCTTCAGCAATTCCAGCGAGATAAATACTGACTG
>DYNO01000043.1:5133-19685 GCA_020721025.1 Thiomargarita sp.
ACCTTGCCAAAATCAATGCGACTGACATTATCTTGAAGATATAGCCCGCCTTCAGACACTTCCAACTGTGATGTTCCAAGTGGCTTCGTTTGCCCCATCGTACCAATGAAGCCCTTGATTTCAAAAATAAATGGATTTTGTCCGCTGTCATTGCTGTTAAATTGCAGTTTGCCACTGTATAAACCGGGCGTGATACCATCTAATTGAATATCAAAAGCAATACTCGCTCCAGAAGTAATCGTGGTGGGCAAGATGCCATTTGCTCGAAATCCTATGGGGAATACCCAATTGGATAACATCAAGTCAGCATTACTGATATTTTTAACCACAAAGATACGTGATAGTGATTGTCCCTGCATGGTTGAGCCAAAATCTATTTGTGTCAATGTATTACTGATGAGCGTCGCACCATCCCACAATTCCATTTTAGAAATTTTATCGGTGGTGACTTGACCGGTGAGTGAGAAATTGTAGGGCGTTTCGTCGGAATCATCGTTGGAAAAAGTCACGCTGCCGCGGTGAGTACCGACCGTTTGCCCGCTCAATTTCACAGTAAATGAAGCCGTAGCACCACTGGCTAACATGAGTGAAGACGCGCTGACGGTGCTGGCATTGCCCATATCGCTGACTAGGGTAAATGATCCGCTGCTGGTAAACGCATTGGGCGTGGTGGCACTGTTTTTAATTTGAATGGGGGAAATTAGGGTGAGCGGTGCATTACCTTGATTTTTGACAAAAAACGTTTTAGTGATATCGGTTCCCTGCGAAGTTACACCAAAATCAACATTACCATTGTTCGCGATCACCACCTGACTTTCTTGTACCTCAATTTCTGGGCTGGACGGTGGGGCAGCGGGGTCACCCATGTAACGCACTAAGGCGAATTGTGATTCCGTGCTTGAGCGGCTACTGCTCCCGGCGACCAAAATTCGACCATCGTTTTGTACAACCACTTGGGCGGCGGATTCGAGATTGGGGGGAGAAATTTCGGTTAATATTCTTCCGTTACTCCCAAAAAGCGCGTCGGGTATGCCCTCCGGCAACAATCGAGCCAATGCAAACAAGGACATTCCCGGCGATTTGTCACCATAACCACTGAGTAAAATACTGCCATTGGATTGTATTGCCACACTGTAGGCGGTACTGTCAACGGCACCGAAACTCATTTTCACCTTACCTGTTCCACTAAAGCTATTGTCTAAATTACCATTTTGCAATAAACGCACCGCGGCGAAATTCTTATTCACGCCATTGTGGCTCATTCCCGCCGCTACAATACGCCCATCCGGTTGCAATGCCAATGAGTAAATCACTCCGCCGTTACTATCCGCAGCCAACATCACTGTCCCATTGCTGCCAAAGTTATTGTCTAATGTGCCATTGGAATGGTAACGCACCACGGCGAAATCATCGTATTTACCATTGAAACTGCTCCCGCCAACTATAATTTTGCCATCGGATTGTATCATCATATCCTGCGCTTCATCTCGTCCGGTACTGAGCGAAGTCACCACCTTGCCTCCCCTGCCGAATCCTGTGTCTAAACTCCCATCTTGATTGTAACGCGCCAGCGTGATGTCCAGATTGGTGGAGGAACTTTCACTGCTTCCTGCGACCACAATTTTGCCATCGGGTTGAATCAACAACGCATTTGCATACGCCGGTTTACCTATCGGTGCCATCGGAGTGAAAACTTTTCCTGTGCCTGCAAAACTGGAATCGAAATTTCCATCGTTGAGCAACCGGGCGACGATAAATTCCCCCGTGTTTGCTAACTCCTCAGCCACAATCACGATTTTGCCATCAGATTGCAATGCCACATCGTTTGCCAACGTACCGGTTTTCACGGTTGCAGTGACCATTCCATTTTTCGCACTGCCAAAACTCGTGTCTAATTTCCCGTCAGGCAAATACCGCAGTACCGCCATTGCTGTTTGTCCAGAGGCACTCATGCCCTGACCGACTGCGATAATTTTGTTATCTGGTTGAAGTGCAACGGAATAAATGACGCTATGATTGCCAACTGCACTTAATACTTTGCCGCCCGTGCCAAAACTGAGATCGAGATCAGTCGGGGCACTGTATGCCATGTTTGGTAGAACGATGCCGGCTAACCAGATCAATTGCCAACATAGCTTGCGTAGCAATAATTCAATTATGTTAAAATGTGACATATTCATTCACCTCTTTAAAATTGAGAAATACTTAGCACAAGTATAGTATAAGTTGCTTAAAAAGTCTCTACTCAAAGATAAATAAGTATTAATAGTCATTTTGTGCAATACAAAGTGTATTACAAGAGTTTTTTGCTATGTTAATTGTGAAGGTGTGAGTGGAATCCATTGATAAATCAGGAATCTTTTCCCAGCAGGAGCGATGTTTTTATTGTGATGCGGATTTTAGAGCGATTGATTGCTTGAGAATGATGCAGAAATCGGGCAACGCTGGGAATTTGGCAGATGCCCGGCGGGTTCGCATGTTGGGCTAATTTAGCCAAGAATTGAGGGTTGTCATCAAATTAGTGAGGTGGTCACGCACCCATTGCGTCGTTTCACTGCTGTCTCGTAAATAGGTCAGTGAATTCATCAAGTTGCCCATTCTGTCCCAATTTTTGAAGTCAATTAACTTCGGACAGTTTACTCGTGACGCGGGCGCGTCTGGACTGCATTCCCACGCCGGCGCACGGAAACGAGAAAAAACGAGATAAATTCATAATATGTTGCTCTTCAATATATTACAGCCACTACACAAAAGCTGTAGATTTTCCCAATCAGTTAAGCCCCCCTTCGTCCATGGAATAATATGATCTGCTTGAAGGGTTTTGAGTTCTTTCCGTCCTCTCAAAATTTTTTTACATATCGGACAAACAACGCCTCCCATAGCTTCATCATATAGCTCACGAATAGCTGCGTCTTTCCAACTGGCAGGAAATATTCTCACTGAGGGGGATACTTTCTCCAAGTTTTCAGGCAGTTGGCTGTTCATTGAATAATTTTCCTGACGATCCCCTTCACTGCCACGAATTGCTCTTTGTAACCTTTCCCTCCTTCCCAACGCCCCTTACTTTGAGGATAGTTCACTCCAAGCTGGCTTGCGACTTTCGATGGTTGCCGTATAAATTCAGCAATATCTGTCCATTGTTGACGGTTGAGCGTAGAAACATCACAAGAAAGGGAATAGGCAGTTCCAATGACAGCACTTAATCCTCTGTGTTTTGTAACGGGGGTGTTTACCGCTTTACTTCCAAGAATAGCAGCCACCCATTTTTGAAAGTAAGGAAAGAAATGATTGCTCATCTCGTCATAAGTCATTAAAACAGGCACTTCTTGTTTGTGTTCATCTTGATCTTGATAACGAAGTTGGGCGCAACATACGTCCAGAGCTCCATCCATAGAATTATTAAACCGGCAATTTAGCGTCCGAAGAGCCCCCTCATTTTTTAAAAGGTCGTGCATCTTATCATATTGTGCTGCGACTACTGACCATAAAAAAGCCTCTGACGCTTTTTGACCTTTTGCGAGTGCCTTGTCTTTCCACCAATCTTCCCAACAACCTTTAGCAGGATCAATCCAAGGATATTGTATGTTGAATTCTTTTTCTGCATGAGACAGGAAACGTTTTGACCCAGCAGTATCAAGGTCAAAAACCCCGACTAATCGGATAAAAGCCAATGAGGGTGATTTTTCACCATAGTAAGTAAGTCGAATATCTTGTCCGCTGAGAGGGGTACCGCCTTGATTAATACGACGGAACACTTCAAGTCTCATTTCACTTATGTTTCTTAGTTTTATGACTGCTAAACGATACTTGTTGAAAGCTTGCTGGTAAGGTCGTGGCAACTCTCTAAAATATTTGCCGGCATAGTGGGCACTCCGAGAGGATAAATAAGAGGCTTCGTCACTTGCTGACATCGCAAACTCACCGTTATAAAAGCTGGCTAACGTAGTCAATCGTTGCTGCCCATCAATTACATAGTTAACTTCAATTACTCCTCCCTCCATATCTTCAAAAGCGACTTCAAAAAAGAAAGCCGGGATGGAAAGATTGTTGATGACAGATTCTACCAGAAGAGATTTAGTTGTGGTATCCCACTGGTCGCTATCCCTTTGATAATCTGGAATCTTAAGTATTCCCTCTTCGAGCTCACGTAGTGCAATCTCTACATATGTGGATTCTGCGGTGCTAGATTCTGGGAGAAGTGGTTTGATGTCTTTTGGTTGTTCAGTCATGGTATAACTCCATTATTTTATTAGAAATATATAAA
Organism: Thiomargarita sp.; assembly: GCA_020721025.1. Taxonomy (GTDB): domain Bacteria; phylum Pseudomonadota; class Gammaproteobacteria; order Beggiatoales; family Beggiatoaceae; genus DYNO01. The sequence goes on from DYNO01000043.1 coordinate 9,398, forward strand.
AATGATAAAAGTATATGCTGTAGCAGCTAGCAGATTCACACCCATAAATACCGTTAATAATTATGAGTATAATTATAAAATATTATTGGATAAATCACAATAGACTATATTCAGTAGCCAGTAATTTTTATTCTGAACTAAGGATATTGGTTAAGCTCGTTACCAAGTTCAGAGGCTGTAAAAGAACTCCCAAAATTGACAATTTTTGACTTGTAAGTTGTTGATTTTACTAACAGAAAATCCAAAAAATGAGGTTCTTTTACAGCCTCTCAACTTGGTAATGAATGTGTTACAAGCTCCGCTTGACGAATTTTAAACATCACGAAGCAAAGCTTTTTGGCAGGCATTACCAAAATGTCAAACCGGTTCTATAAAGCGAATCTGTTGTCGGATCGTAATTGAGTTTCATGCTTTAAAAGGTATCCATAGGATATCTGAATCAGAATTGACAGAATTCAAGAATTTCCAGAATGAAAACCAAATGAGATGCTGAAAATAAGTAAGTTATTGCCGTTATTCTGAAAATTCTAATTCAACTGTGTAGGGTACATAAACGCAGTGTCATACATCAAAATGATTTGAAATGCAAAGGTGTATGACGCTTTGCTTATACACCCTACAAGTTTTACGAGAAAGTTAATTAAATCAACCAATTATTTAGTTACACCGGAACAGGAACAGTCCGCAAGATTTCTTCCACGATAAATTGCGCGTGCGTGCCTGAAAAATGCGCTTGAGAATCAATTTTCATCCGATGGGCAATGACAGAAATCGCGATTTCTTGAATGTGTTCTGGAGTAACGAAATTCATCCCATCGAATAACGCAAGTGCTTGAGAAACTTTCATTAAAGTCATTGATGCCCGCGGACTTGCCCCCATTTGCACCCCTGTTTTATGCCGAGTCGCTCGAACCAATTCGACAATGTAACGCTTTAATTCTTCACTGAGATGAACCGCTTGAGCCGTTTCTCGCAGTAAAATAATATCTTCTCGCGTGGCACAAGGCACAATGGCGGGCGGTTGCGAAGTCTGATGCTGCGTTAAAATCGCGACCTCTTGCTCCAACGTCACATAACCCAAACTAAAACGCATCGCGAACCGATCCATTTGTGCTTCTGGGAGCGGATAAGTGCCATGAAATTCAATCGGATTCTCTGTCGCAATCACAAAAAACGAGTCGCCCAAGGGATAACGAGTGCCATCAATACTGACCTGTTTTTCGCCCATCGCTTCTAACAATGCCGATTGGGTGCGGGGAGAAGCACGATTGATTTCGTCCGCCAACAAAATGTCGGTAAACAGGGGCCCGCGATGAAAGTGAAAACTGTGATCGCGCGGGTCAAACACCGATACACCCAAAATATCAGAAGGCAATAAATCGGGCGTAAATTGAATGCGTTGAAAATCGGCTTGTAACGAGAGGGCAAGCATTTTGGCAAGCGTGGTTTTACCGGTGCCGGGCAAATCTTCCAACAACACATGTCCGCCACTGGCAAATGCAGCAAGCAATTTACGGATAGAATGATGTTGTCCTTGAATAACCTGTTCAAGATTGGTTGCCAGTCGTTGAAAAACAGCCAAGGCGGTGTCGAAATGTTGCATGAGATTTGTATTAAGTGGCAACAAAGAGAATGGATTGTTCATTGTCCAAATCCTAATTCATTCAATTCGCACGATTGTTCGATAATGAAAATTAAGATTTAAACAATTACTAGGTTTATTTAGCGTTCAACGAGTGGATTGAGGCACGATGCCGCTCAAATATAACCACTTGATTTTAAAAAACTTGAATAATTTCACCGGTCAAATCATCAGGCACATGCGCGTCCAAGATTTCAAAATATTTCAAGGTACAATCGACTTAATGGAAGTATTTTTCCAAAAATTTGACCGTTTTATGCCAAGTATCTTCGGCTGCGTCATTATCATGTCGAATATTTTCCGAGTTTGCAAAACCATGATCGGCATCGTAACTGTAACATTCTGCAACTTTTTCCGCTTCTGCCAAGGCATGTTCTAACGCAGCTTGCTTATCGGGCCAAGTTTTCTCAGTTTCAGAAAAAAATGCCAAAGTAGGACAGTGTAACGCTCTCGCATTGTGTTTATCTAGGATAATTCGGCAATAAAAAATAATCAACGCATCCACCAACTCCGGGTGCATTAGGGTCAAATATTGTGCTTGCAATCCCCCAAATGACCAACCCAACACGGCAATTTTGCGCTCTGGAGCCTGTAGCGCGGTCAATGTAGCGGATAGTTTACGGTTAAGCACTTCTTGGTCAAGCGTCCGCATATATTCACTGGCTTCTCTGCCCGTCTTGGGTTGATAACCATTGAATAAATCCACCACCCATGCTTGATAACCGAGTTTGGCACATTGATTTGCCCAATCTTTATTGTAGTCTAATACGCCCCACCAATCATGAATGATTAAGATAGCCTTCGTGGCATGTTCTTGACCAATTGTATAAATATCAAATACTTCGCCAGCAGAAGTTGTCAGTTCCATCGATTCACGCTCAATTTTACGTTAAAATTTTTAACCAGTTTATTTTAGAATGACGGTTTTTTTGCGTTCAGCCGTGGGTTTCGCCTTGAATGGAGGATTTTGCACGGGAGGCGAGGGTTGAGGCACCACAGACGGAATGACTTTTTCCCGCTGTCCAGTAAAATGCAATTGTTGCCGAAAGGCTTCGGTAATTCCCTGTGCTTCCGCATCGGTGCTCACCACGTAGGGCGTAATCACAATAATCAATTCGTTACGAGTTTGTGCGGTGCTTTGCACTTTAAATAAACTTCCTATCACTGGAATATCTTTCAGCAATGGTACGCCACGATCTTGTTGGTCAATTGTCGTAGAAATCAAGCCGCCCAACAAGACCGAACTGCCATCATTCAGCGTTAATTTGGTTTGAATACTGCGATTGCTAATGGTGGGTGTATTGTTATCGCTCCCGCTCGAACTGCTGACGGATTGACTGATTTCTAAATCAATGTGATTACCGGCGTGAACAGTCGGTTTGACCTGCAATTGAATCCCGGTACTACGATATTGAATTTGTTGCAAAATCGCGGAATTTCCTTCCACTTGCGTACCGCTCGAAGATGTTTGGCTGGTGACAATCGGCACTTCGTCTCCCACTTGAATTGTCGCACCTTCACCACTTTTCACCATCAAGCGCGGCGTAGAAAGCACGGTGATTTTATCGTTTTGGGCAAACGCATTGAGCAGGGCGCGGGTTTGTCCACCATTATTTAATGTATAATTCAAACCGCTGCCACTGATACCCAAACCGCCCGCCGTTTTTAATGTTCCCGATAAACCATCAATCCCGACGTGATTCAATAACCACTCAATCCCAAATCGCTCGGTATCGGTTAAACTGATTTGTGCCACCGTCACTTCCACCATCACAATTTTAGACGGTTGATCGACTTCTTGCAAAATCGGCAACAAACGCGCCCACTCTTCGGGCAAACCTTGAAATAAAATCGCATTACGCACGGTATCAACCACTAATTTTCTATTGCCCGTTACAGGATTAGCCACTGGCGCGGGAGCTGCACCTATTGGGGAGGGGCTACTATTGAAAATTGCGCCATCAACCAACGGACTGAGCACCTTCATCAAATTTTCCGCACTGGTATTTTGCACCGGATAAAAAAACAAGCCCGGTTTACTTTGCTGTGCGACTCGTCCCGGACTGTCTAAAGTTTTCACCCATTGTTTAACGTGCGCTAACACTTGTTCGTCTGTGGCAAAAATAATCAAGGAGTTAATCGAAGCAATCGGCAAAATAATGATACTGGTGCCCGGCGCGCCCTTCAATCCCACCGCATAGCCTTCCGTTTCCAACACACTGACCAATTGCGCCGCGAGATCATCTGATTTTAAGAACACGGGATCAATTCTCAATCCCTGCCGTCCTCGCATAAATGGCTGATCTAAAAACTGAATCGCTTCTAAGGCTTGTCGCACTAAGTTGGGCGTACCTTTCAATAATACCGAATTGGTTTTTAAATCCTGCTGCACTTGCAATTCTGGCGAAGCGTAGGCAACTTGCAACCATTGCACAATTTGCGTGGTACTGACGGCTTTGAGTGGTACAAATTGAAATACAGGACGATGGGAAATCGGCACCGAAGGCAACGTCCGCCCACTGATTAACAAGGGAGGTTCTAAAGTTTGAGCCGTCGCACGCGGGACAAAGCGCAATAAATTATTTTGGTGAACGATAGAAACACCATAATTATTCAACACTTGCCATGCCATCTGATACATTTGCTCAGGAGTTTGAGGATCAGAAACCCGCAAGGTGACCAAATCTTTTTGAGCTTGCAAGGTGGGATCAATTTGAAATGACAACCCCAGCAAATTCCCAAAGACTTCATTGATAAACGCGGGCAACGGCAATCCTTCCACACTGACGGTGACAGGTGCGGAATTTGGAAACTTCGGCAACACTTCCGGGGTTAAACCGATATCAACCTGCTCCCGAATGCTGACACTGGGCGTGTTTTGAAACGTGGTCTGAGGTTGTTCCACGCGTGCTTCCGTTGGCGTGAGCGGCGAGGCTTGTACCGTATCTTTTGACGGGGGACGCAAGGGATTTGGCATCTGCGTGGTCGGCGGGCGAAAAACCGAGCAACTGTTCAAGCTGAGGAAGAGGCAAATGAGAAAAAAATACTTAGTATTCATATCAGAGGACAGATAACAGCGTCGATGACGTTTGTGAATAAGTGACATCATTATCGCTGCCATGTTTTAGGGCAAGGAAGGTAGAAAATCATTGAGATACAATATCATTCTACCTTCAAAAACTGGCGGAGAGGGTGGGATTCGAACCCACGGAAGGGGTAAACCTTCGGCGGTTTTCAAGACCGCTACGTTAAGCCAGGCTCTGTCACCTCTCCATAATTCGACATTATCGCTTAAACTCAACCTAAAATCAAGCATCAGTTTACAATATAGTTACGACAACGCAAAAAGAGTTTTTAAACCTGACAGGTTTGGATGAGTTTTTTTATAGTGTGTCAGATACAACTATAACTTATTGATTTTAATAAATAAGGGCAGGCGCATTAATTTTAATAAGTTGCGATAATGAGTCTGAACAAAATCGGTAACTCATTGATTTTAAAATTCGTGTGTCTGCCCGGACAATCTTACTTTTCTTCCGTTTTCAAGCGCATGTGTGGAAACAGTAACACATCACGAATTGATGGGCTATTTGTCAACAACATCACTAGGCGATCAATCCCAATTCCCTCGCCTGCCGTCGGTGGCAACCCATATTCCAACGCCCGAATGTAGTCCGCATCGTAGTGCATTGCTTCATCATCGCCCGCGGCTTTAGCATCGGCTTGTTGACGAAATCGCTCCGCTTGATCCTCCGCATCATTCAATTCAGAAAAACCATTGGCAATTTCCCGCCCACCAATAAACAATTCAAACCGATCTGTAATGCTGGCATCGTGGTCATTGCGCCGCGCCAGAGGGGAAACTTCGGTTGGATACGCTGTGATAAACGTGGGATCGATGAGTTTACTTTCGACAGTCTTTTCAAAAAGTGCTAACTGCAACTTGCCCAAACTGTCATTTTCCGCGACAGGAATCTCGAAGCGTTTGGCTAACGCCCGCACAAAGGGTAATTTAGACAAGTCTTCTAGGCGAATTTCCGGTTGATATTGGGCAATCGCCGCGACAAGGGTCAACCGATTGAATTTTTTACCAAAATCAAAAATATCATCCTGATACGATACCAACGTGGTGCCCAAAATTTCTTTGACCAAATCCCGCAACAAATTCTCAGTCAAGTCCATTAAGTCATGATAATTGGCATAGGCTTGATAAAATTCGAGCATGGTAAATTCAGGATTATGCCGAGTTGACACGCCTTCGTTGCGAAAACTGCGATTTAATTCAAAAACCCGATCAAAGCCACCCACAACCAGCCGTTTTAAATACAATTCTGGCGCAATTCGCAAAAATAAGGGCATATCCAGCGCGTTGTGATGGGTGGTGAATGGGCGAGCCGTCGCACCGCCGGGAATGGAATGCATCATTGGCGTTTCAACTTCGATAAATTCTTCTTTTTGCAAATAATTCCGAACGAAATTGATAATTTTAGAGCGAGTGATGAAGATATGACGCGTTTCTTGGTTGACAATCAAGTCCACGTAACGTTGTCGATAGCGAATTTCTTGATCCGTGAGTCCATGAAATTTATCGGGTAGCGGACGTAACGCCTTGGTTAATAAGCGCACATTGGAGGCTTTGATCGATAATTCGCCGGTCTTGGTTTTAAACAGTACCCCATCGGCAGCAATGATATCCCCGATATCCCATTGTTTAAATTCTTCATATTTGCTTTCAGATACTTCTTCTTTTTTTACATAGAGTTGAATCCGTCCTGAACCATCTTGTAAATCAACAAATGCCGCTTTTCCCATGATGCGACGTGTCATAAGCCGCCCGGCAATCTTGGCTCGGACATTGCGAATTTCTAATGTTTCATTGCCTTCTGTGCCATATTCGCTGTGTAATAGGGCAGCAGTGCAATTGCGGCGAAAATCGTTAGGAAAAGCAATACCTTCTTCACGAATTTTGGCAAGTTTGGCTCGGCGTTGGGCAATTTGTTCGTTTTCGTCTAGTTTTGGTTCAGTGACATCCGTCATAAGTCAAGCCTTTCATGGAAACAGTAAAGTAGCTAAAAGATTGAAAAGTTGTGCAGTTCAAATGTTATTTACAGGAGAACGCTTTGTTTTATTTGACAAAACCCATAATCTCACTATCATTAATGAAATGACAATGCCAAATATTGCGATTCTATCATCAATATCTAACTATTGAGGTTCGTTACCAAGTTCAACTCGTTGCTTATTGCTATCAAGAAGGATTCCCCGTTTCAACAGGACGTTGCACCAAATTCCAGCGGAATTTTGAATGTTGTGGTTTCATTCACCCCTTCCATTTGTTCTACGGTTTGTACCCCCCAAATTTGCAATTGAGTTAAGACTTCGGTTACTAAAATTTCTGGAGTGGACGCGCCGGCAGTCATTCCGATATGTTGGGCGTGATCAAACCATTCTTGTTGTAAATCACTTGCATTTTCAATTAGATAAGTTGCCACGCCAGATTGTTTGCCGACTTCACGCAGTCGATTGGAATTGGAACTGTTGTGGGCTCCGACGACGATTAAAATATCAATTTTATCAGAGAGTTGGCGTACTGCATTTTGACGATTTTGGGTTGCGTAGCAAATATCGCTGAGTGCGGGACCTTGAATTGAAGGAAAACGTTCGGTTAATGCTTGAATGACCTCTAGCGTATCGTCGATGCTCAAGGTGGTTTGCGTCACATAAGCCAATTTGTCGGGAGTCGCGGGGCGCAATGCGTGCACCTCTGGGACGGTAGAAAGTACATGCACTTGTCCGGCAACACAGCCGCGTGTCCCTTCCACTTCGGGATGTCCACGATGCCCAATGATAATTAATTCATAGCCTTGCTCCACATATCGCTGGGCTTGTAAATGAACCTTGGTCACAAGCGGACAAGTGGCATCAATGATTTTGAGTTGTCGTTGTTTTGCCTGCGTGACGATGGCAGAAGCAACTCCATGCGCGCTGAAAATACAAACTGCTCCCATTGGCACATCTTCTAATGCTTCGACAAAAATCGCGCCTCGGGTACGCAAACCATCGACTACATGCCGATTGTGAACGATTTCGTGCAGTACATAAATCGGTGCGGGATACAATGCTAAAGTGCGTTCTACAATTTCGACGGCACGCACCACACCGGCACAAAAACCCCGCGGTTGAGCTAGAATAATATTCATGAGATTCTTAAATTTTCAATGGAATGGATGTTTTTCACTACCCGCTTGGAAATGAATCGCTGAACTTCACGCAGTGCAAATTTCAGTCAATTTACGGGTAATGTTGGCTTGGCGTATCTGGCAATTTCATTTGTTTGATAATAAGCTATCGGTTGCTATCAAAATTCAGTATTATCAAAGAGTTTTAACACTTTTTCTTTAATTTGTGGCATGGTGGTTCGTAATTGTGCCGCAACGGAAGCCCGCTGTATCAAGGTTGTTTCGACTCGCGCCAACACTTGCAACGTGTCATTCTCGCGCAAATCCACCACCGTTTCCCCCACCCCTGCCGATTCAAATACGCCAATAAATTTACCGCTATACGCCAATCCCACTGTCGGCACCGCTTGCGAAATCGCTCCGATACAGGCGTGCATCCGTGATCCGAGGAAAAAATCACATTGTCCAATCACATATTTCATCTCACGATGCTTGAAAGTTTCCCGCAACCAGAGGAGACGATCTGAGTAAATTTCACTCAGTTTTTCATAAACTTGCTGACAGGCATACGGATCGCTTTCCTGATGTGGCGCAACCGAGTGAACATGGGAAATGAGCAGCACCACCGTATTTTCCTGACGCAATAGCAGCGCGATCAAGTGTTCAATCAATTCGCGATAGGAACTTTGCAATTGATATTTTGCATCGGCTTGCGCCCCGCCATTGTACAACAACCCACTGATATTCAATCCAATTAAAATCTTACCCTGTTGTTTGATGGCTTGCAATTCGGTGACAACAGGATGATCAGGGATAGCAGGGTCGAGCACAAAGGCAACATCTGGGATAAAAGTAATGGGTAATGCTGGCGCGCGAGTTCCCAACAATTGCCGAATATTTTCCACACCAGATTGATCTCGTGAAAAAACTTGATACGCGTGCGAAATGAGATGACGAGCGACCCAGCGGGAGGATTGCCGTTGAAAGGGACCATACGTTTGGGGCAGTAAAATTAATTTTTTATTACACAGAATAAACAACCACTTAAGCCAACAAGTTTGTCGAAATCGTGGCATTCGGTAGCTGTCGGTAAAACTATCGCCGCCAGTGATATCCATCACAAAATCTGCTTCTAAAATGGTGCGTAAGGTGGGATAACGCCGCTTGAAATAAGTTTGTAATGGCAATACTTTCAACAATAAAGCGCATAAGATAAAAAAATAGACGTTATTAGATTTAAAGATATTACGACCAAACCATAATTCTTTTTTATGCAGAGCCACTGTGCGCCCCAATAAATCTAAGGTTTGATCAGGATTAGTTTTTGGCGTGGGTAAAAAAACTTCGGCATTGTGCCAACGGGTATAAATACATTTTAGCGTGGATTCGGTCAAGGCGTTCAACCCCATGTTAGTGGTTTCAAACGACGCACCGAGTAACCAAATTTTTGGCGAAGTGTGTGGCATTGGGTTCAATCCAGTAGGTAATTAGCATCAAGAGTGACACAATTAAATCGTTATTTCATTGATTTTATTCAAATATCGAAAAAATATTCAAAATATTAACTTGTTGAATAAGCTAAAAATTAGATTTGAATTGCATAACGACTAAAAAGATTTTCATTATGCCCCATTCCCGCAGTTACAAATGAACGAACAAGAAATTGAAAACAGATGAATTGAAAAGTTAAGCAATTTCAAATATATCTACCGTCCCGATGTGCGCGACCATGTACTACAATCACATATTACAGTTCTTGCAAAATTATGGATATGGTCGATAACATATTGAATTATATCGAATTCGAGTTTTCATATTGAGAATTGCTGACCATTTCTTCCTAAGTAGTAAAATGTGATCAAACGGTTTACAATGAGGATTAAAGTTTAAAGTAGCAATGTACGCCAAAATAACCCAAGATATGAAGTTTAATTGGTTGCATTGACGGCATAAACATAACGAAAATCATTAAGATATCTTTTAGTTATTGAGGATTGTAATTTTAACCCATTGATCAGGTGACTCGGTAAGATTTTTATCCTAATCCTACAATTCTAAAAAAAGTATTCCCATCATGTGGCAATTTCATCATCTCAGTATTTTCAATAAAATTATCATCATCATTATCTTGATATTATCCGGATACGCCATCACCCAGAGTCTGTTTATTTCATACCAGATTAGTGAAGATTTTGTGGTGCAGAAAAACCGCATTTTGACCAGCAAGAAGAACGAAATCATTGAAAAAACGAACATGGTGTATAGAGCCGATTTGAAATCTTTAACACCAAGTAAAACAGATCTATAATCCAAAAAGTATTGACAGATAAAACATGTCGCATTAGAATCCTCGCCATGACTTAAATGTAACCCGTCTGAGGAAGTTAAGCCATGTTATTGGCACATAAAATTGAACTCCAACCCAATGAAGCCCAAAAGGAATATCTGAATAAGTGTTGCGGCACGG
>DYNO01000206.1 GCA_020721025.1 Thiomargarita sp.
AATAGAAACAGCTTAATCTACATGGCTTAAAGATGTCAAATCGGTTCTATAAAAAGTTGTTTGCATACGAAAAGGTGGAACTGGAATTTACCTCAGAAGCATTGCAAGCGATTGCTCGAAAAGCCTTAGCGCGGGGCACTGGGGCGCGGGGATTACGCAGTATTCAAGAACAAATTTTGCGGCGTTGCATGTTTGAATTGCCCTCCCGTCGAGATATTGTGCGTTGTGTGGTGGATGAAGCGGCGGTGGAGGGAACAGGCGAAGTGCAAGTAGAAACTTCAGCACTTTCCGATAAGATGGCAAACGCTGGATAGCAAACAAGTTTTTTAGATGTCAACTGGTTGGCAAACTGAATTCATATTCTCAACCGGTTGATTTCAAAGAGGCATTGTTGTCGTTTTCCTAGATGCGTATCTGAATCTCATCAAAATTTTAGTCAATGAATAACCGAATCAATCAATTGTATCAATTAAGTAATTTTTGAACCGAGCCCACAGACAGACAGACATGACATACAATAGCGAATCATCTTATCTGCATCCGGTACAAATTTGAGTTGTAGCCAATGTTGGTGAATAAAAGCTGGTTAAATCAATATACTATTGGAAAATCATTATGCGTTCCCCCCCGGATTTCCAGTACCTTCTCTTTCAGGTGTGACATGTTTAATCCCACAGAATTAGTTATTGATGGTTTCGTCAAAGAATTAGAAAAAGCCTATCAGCGCAATTATGGCACATCTGAAGCGGCGAACAGTTCAATTATTGCTTGGGCAGGGCGAATGGCATTAGAGCACTTTGCCAACAGTGACGCGTTGTATCACAATGTCGAACATACCGTTATGGTCAGTCTTGTGGGGCAAGAAATTCTGCGGGGCAAACACATTCGTGAGGGTGGGGTATCGCAACGGGACTGGCTCAATTTCATTATTTCCCTGTTATGTCATGATATTGGACATGTGCGCGGGATTTGTCAAGATGATGGTGATGGATATTATACCACAGGGATTAAGGGGCAAATGATTACCCTACCCGAAGGTGCAACTGATGCCTCAATGTCACCGTATCACGTAGATCGTGGTAAGTTATTTATTCGCGAACGTTTTGGCGGTAACTCTTTCATTGATGCAGAAATTATTGCCGCAAACATTGAACTCACCCGTTTCCCCGTCCCCGACGATTCTGACCATCAAGCGACAGGAACGTATCCCGGTTTGGTGCGCGCCGCTGATTTAATTGGGCAATTGTCTGACCCGCATTACCTGCGTAAACTGCCCGCCTTGTTTTACGAATTTCAAGAAACGGGAGTAAATAACATCTTAGGTTACACCACCCCGGCGGACTTGCGTACCAATTATCCCGGCTTTTACTGGGGCGTAGTCAGTCGTTACATTCAAGACGGCTTGAAGTATTTACGCATCACGCAAGAGGGAAAACAATGGATTGCCAACCTCTATTCCCACGTTTTCGCCTCAGAGCATAAAGAATTCCACACCCTATAGTTTCGACCTTGGTAAGATGCAACTTGTCAAGAAATTCATCGGTCAATCCATTGATTTATCTGACGACTGAACCCTTGCAATTGAGTCTTACCGCGACTTTTTAGAGAAATCATTGATGGCAAACATGCTTCGAGGAAGTTTTAGAGGAAAATTAATTAGTTGGAAAGATGACAAAGGTTTTGGCTTCATCCAACCCGAAGACGGCAGTAAAGAAATTTTTTTGCATATCAGTTCCTTAGATTCCACACGTCGCCCTAAATCTGGGGATTTCATTCGCTATGATCTCGCCCCCGGACAGCGCGGTAAAATACAAGCGGTCAATGCGAGAATTGAAGGCGTACCGCTGGCGACTCCCGAACCCAGTCCAGTTTCTCCGACCTATTCGGCAAAAATCTTAGTATGGCTCGCGGTCAGTGGCACGTTTTTATTTTGTTTTATCAGTGCGATATATCATCCACTGTTCGGAATGAACTTTCTTTTTATTGAAGCATACATCATATTGAATTTGCTCACGTTCCTCATGTATTGGATTGACAAATACGCGGCAGTCAAAAAACGGTGGCGTATTCCAGAAAAAACGTTGCACGGATTAGAACTTTTAGGCGGTTGGTTTGGGGGCTTCGTCGCACAACAAGTGTTACGGCATAAAACCATCAAACCGAGTTATCAATCTCTCTTTTGGTCAATTGTCGCATTGCACGTTGGCTTTTGGTCATGGATGTTTTTTCAATGAAAATCGAGCATTATCAAAGTTGGACTCGTAGCACTGCCATTTATCCCGCGGCAGGTACCGGAGAAGTGGCAGAATTGATGTATCTCGCATTGGGATTGGCGGGTGAAGTGGGTGAATTGACCCAATTGCAAAGTCGGCAACATCCTGAATTACTGAAAGAATTGGGTGATGTGGCGTGGTATGTGGCACGATTGGCGAGTGCGTTCAATCTTACCTTGTCAGAACCCCAACCGATTGTTTCTACTGATTTTGCAACAGACTTTACAACGCAATGTTTGAACTTGGCACACTTAGCCGGCATGATTTGCAACTCAGTGAAAAAATTGTATCGTGATGGTGATAATCCCCAATTGCGCGCCAAAATCCAACCAACTTTATTAGAAATTACCGCCCAATTAGCCACACTTGCCACAGATAGCAACAGTGTTCTAGCCGACGTGCTTACGCAAAATCATGACAAATTGGAAAGTCGCAAAAGTCGTAATCAATTGAGTGGTAGCGGCGATCATCGTTAACTTGGTCAGAATCATCATTTTTACGATGAATGTCGTGTAAATTCAATCACAACGCTCATGCAATGTTCAAAAAATCTTGCAAGAATGCCCAACGGCAACCCCATTTAACACTATGATTCTTAATCAAAAATGATGAACGATAAATTTTCTATTGGCGGCATCGAAATTGACAATGTGACGTTCAGTGAAGCATTGGAGCGGATTGTGAATCTCGCGCAACAACATCGGTCGCAATACGTGGTCACTCCCAATGTCGATCACATCGTGAGATTGCAGGAAGATGCGGATTTTATGAAAATTTATCAAGGAGCAGCATTGAGTGTGGTGGATGGGATGCCTATCGTGTGGGCTTCGCATTGGTTGGGTAACCCATTGAAAGAGCGAGTGACGGGGGCGGATTTACTGCCGAGATTGTGTGAGGTCGCAGCGCAACGGGACTTAACGGTGTATTTTTTGGGGGCAGCTCCCGGTGTGGCGCAATTGGCGGCGGAGCGGTTACAAGCAAAATATCCGGGGTTAAAAGTGGCAGGGTTGTATAGCCCACCGTTTGGATTTGAAAAAGATGTTGCAGAATGTCAAAAAATCATTGATTTGATTAATCATTGTGAGCCAGATATTTTATTTGTGGGGCTGGGTTCGCCAAAACAGGAACGCTGGATTGCCGCTTATCAAACTCAGTTAAAAGTGGGTGTGATGTTGGGAATTGGGGCAGCGATTGCGTTTGCTGCGGGAGTTGAGAAGCGCGCGCCCGTGTTGATGCAAAAAACCGGGTTGGAATGGTTGCATCGTTTGGCACACAATCCACGACGTTTGGGGGCGCGATACTTGCAAGATTTTGGTTTTTTTAAGATTGTTTATCGAACTTGGCGAGAACAACGTCAATCTAAAAAATAAGGGTAGTGTCACATCAGTTGGGATGACAACATTTTTCAGAGATTCAAACCCCGTCAAGTTTCAAAAACCTAATCAGTTTAAAACAACTCACGATTTTTTCGTATAATACAAAGCAGTAGTTTAACCTGTTATTGAGTTACTTCAAGAAAGCTATGTATCTGATTGAAATATCGGTCTAAGTAAGTGAGACCTGCCTCATTCAAGCAACCGCTGGAATATGATATGAAAAAAATAATTTTGTTTATCATTACTTTACTCGCCGTGCTGACTGGATGTGCGAGATATCCCATCCCCATTGCATTGTCGCACCCTACCAATTATCAACTCAAAATGCAATCGGCGCAGCATTGGGAGGTTTTGGCGGAAGATGTTGCCCAACGGATTAAAAACAGTTTGAAAGCCACATTTCCTAACGCGGTGGTGAAACCTTCTATTTTTATCCGCTATACCAAGGAGTATGAGAAAGTCCCGTTTGGCAAGGCGTTTTATCACCTGTTACGCAGCAAATTGGTACAAAAAGGCACGGTGGTACTTAACGACATGGGTTACAAAGACACGTTACTGCTTGATTATGATATGCAAGTGGTGCAGCACAAAGATCGACGTACCACTTATCCCATTCCCGGCATGTTGACGGCACTGGGCGCGGGAGTGTGGTTGGTATCGCAGGCTGATAAACATTGGGCGAATCCGGGACTGGCAGCGGCTCCTTTTGTGGTGGGCGCGGACGTATTGGCTTCATCCAGTCGTTATTTTCCCGGTGAAACGGATACCGAAGTGGTCATCAATACGACCATGACATTGCGCCAACAATTTATTTTCGGGGATTCCAGAATTTATTATATCAACGATGGCGATTTTGACCATTACGAAAACGATAGTAAAAATTTTGCAGTGGTTGGGTGTGCGGAACGTAGCACATGCCCGGCAGGACAATGAGGAGTTATGAATGAAAAGATTAGCACTGATATGCGTATTATTGCTCACCACCAGTTGCAGCACGATCACTGGAAAAAAGGAGGTTGATGATACCGATTTGGTTAAAGCCAGTTATGAAGCTGCGGATTCTCTGGTGAAAGAAGCCACCTATTACACGCGCACGCATACCAAAAAAGGCGGATTAATTCCTACAAAACCCATCTTAGTCGCCAGTTTGGTCAATGTGGATGATATGCAGAGTTCCTCAACTTTTGGGCGAATTGTGTCAGAACAAATTGGATCACGGGTGGCACAAAATGGCTATCGTGTGATTGAAATGAAATTGCGAGACAGCGTATTTATTCAAGAACATCGCGGTGAATTGCTGTTATCTCGTGAGTTGATTGACATCAGTAAAGCCCATGATGCCCATGCCGTTGTGGTGGGAACGTATGCCGCCAGCAAATATGTTGCGTATGTCTCAGTTAAAATGGTCAGCACCGCGGATAGTTCAATTTTGTCTTCTTACGATTATTCAGTTCCCGTAGGCACAGACACCCGACAACTGTTGATGAAAACCTCTGGCAAGGGACGATAAAT
>DYNO01000044.1:0-14083 GCA_020721025.1 Thiomargarita sp.
TTTTCAGCCACCCACGCCGGCACACTCGCCAATGCTTTCGCTAAATGTTCCGGTTCCGTTCCGCCCGCTTGCGCCATATCTGCCCGCCCGCCTCCCTTGCCACCCACTTGTTTTGCAACGTGATTTACCAAATCCCCTGCTTTCAGTTTGGCAGTCAAATCGGCAGTGACACCAGCAATGAGGGAAACTTTATTATCTTGCACGGTTGCCAACACAATCGCAGCAGAACCCAGTTTATTCTTGAGTTGATCCAAGACATCACGCAACTGTTTCGATTCGACTCCTTCCAATTGGGTTGCCAATAATTTTATACCCTTGATATCAACAGCTTGTGCAGTCAAATCACTGCCCTGACTGCTGGCAAGTTTTCCTTTCAATCGCTGTAACTCTTTGTCTTGCAACCGAATTTGTTCTAACAAGCCTTGAGCGCGTTCTTCCAATTGATGCGGTGTGGTTTTCAGCATTTTTGCTAGATTATTCAATGTCCCGTTGGCAGCCGTCACCCATGCCAACGCATTTTCACCCGTCATCGCCTCAATCCGTCGCACCCCCGCCGCCACACCAGTTTCTAGGGTAATTTTAAATAACCCAATATCTCCCGTTGCCTTGACATGCGTACCACCACACAATTCGACAGAAAATTTATCCCGCCCCATGCTCAACACCCGCACTTTTGCATCATATTTTTCGCCAAACAACGCCATTGCCCCGCTATTCATCGCCGTATCCAAATCCATCAAATCGGTTTGCACGGGCAGATTGAATAAAATTTGTTGATTCACCAAGCGTTCAACTTGAATCAATTGTTCTGGAATCATCGGTTCAAAATGAGCAAAATCAAAGCGTAAGCGTTCACCATCGACCAAGGAACCTTTTTGTTTGACGTGGGAACCGAGAACTTGACGTAACGCGGCGTGCATCAAGTGGGTGGCGGAGTGATTGCGAGCCGTTGCTTGACGTTGATTAACATCAATTTTTGCTAATAACCGATCTCCAAGTTTCAATGCACCTTGGGTTAATTTACCGAGATGCACAAATGCTTTGCCAGATTTTTGCGTGTCCGCCACTTCAAACAGGTTATTCCCCAATGATAAAATCCCCTTATCTCCTACTTGTCCGCCAGATTCGGCATAAAATGGCGTATTTTCCAACACGACTTGTCCACTTTGCCCCGCGTTCAAAACTTCAACCGACTGATTTTCAACGAATAACGCGACAATCTGCCCCGTGTCTTGCACGTAATCATAGCCGGTAAAATTGGTTTGACAATCAATCTGTTGTGACTGACTCCATTCGCCTTCAAATTTACTCGAAGCCCGTGCCCGCCCGCGTTGGGCTGCCATTTCCCGTTCAAATCCTGCCATATCCAGCGTTAAATTGCGTTCTCTGGCGATATCAGCGGTTAAATCGACGGGAAAACCATAAGTATCATAGAGTTTGAAAATGGTTTCGCCTGCAAACATTTGACTGGACAGATTTTCAATGGATTCCTCTAACAATTTCATGCCTTGTTCGAGCGTTTCTGAAAACCGTTCTTCTTCCTGTTTCAAAATATGTTGTGCGAGGTGTTTTTGCTGGCGTAGTTCTGGATAAGCGGCACCCATTTCTGCGTCAAGTGCTTCAACCAGTTTATAAAAAAATGCTTCTCTTAATCCGAGCTTATGTCCATGTCGTATCGCACGCCGTATGATCCGACGCAATACATAACCGCGACCTTCATTGGAGGGAATCACGCCATCGACGATGAGAAAGGCACACGCGCGAATATGATCGGCAACGACTCGCAGAGAATTATTCGTATAATCATGAATATCTGCTAAATTTCCTACCGCTTTGAGCAAGGATTGGAATAAATCAATCTCATAGTTGCTATGGACTCCCTGCATCACCGCGGCTAATCGTTCTAAGCCCATTCCCGTATCGACTGACGGTTTTGGCAGGGGCGTGAGATTGCCTTGTGTATCGCGATTGTATTGCATAAATACCAAGTTCCAAATCTCAATATAGCGGTCACCATCGGCATCGGGACTGCCCGGCGGACCTCCGGCAACGTGTTCACCGTGATCGTAAAAAATTTCCGAACACGGTCCACACGGTCCCGTATCACCCATCATCCAAAAGTTATCTTTCATGCCGCAGCGCGAAAACCGGGTCGGGTCAATTTTGATATGTTTTAGCCACAAATCCGCCGCTTCATCATCTTGCTCATAGACCGTACACCACAGACGTTCGGGTGGAATTTTGAGCACCACAGTTAAAAATTCCCAAGCAAATTCAATCGCTTCTTTTTTAAAATAGTTCCCAAAACTAAAGTTCCCTAACATTTCAAAAAAAGTGTGATGTCTTGCCGTGTAACCTACGTTTTCTAAATCATTATGTTTGCCGCCAGCACGCACGCAACGTTGACAACTGGTGGCGCGGTGATAATCTCTTGATTCTAAACCTAGAAAAGTTTCTTTAAATTGCACCATTCCAGCATTGGTGAATAATAAAGTCGGATCATTACCGGGCACCAGCGGGCTACTGGCGACAATCGTATGATTTTTAGAGTGAAAATAAGTGAGAAACGCTTGACGCAAATCAGCGACGGTAGTAATCATGGTTATCTTTCCGTGAATGAGTGCATAATGAGATTTTTTATGATATTTTACCGCACTACGCAGAGAATTGACACAGGGTAGTTGTTTGTCAGCGAGTCGTCGATTTTACTGGGGATTTATCCACGATTCTAAGCAAGATAGCCATGATAATAGCGAAAATAATTTGATTGGTGTATGTCATTGTGCAGAAAATCACTTGAATGATATTGTTGAAACGATGTAGTTTTAATCTTAACATCTTAGGAGTTACGCACTTGAGATGCTAACCCACTGATTTTATAAATGGAGTACAAATTTAAATTTGTACTCCGAAAACGCTAACTAACTGAATTAAGCCTAAGTTACGTTTTGAACTGCGTAACTCCTACATCTTTCAAATAAAAACGGATTCACCCAAAATTGCAACAAATGATTGATCATCGACGACGCGACAGATAAAATGCGTATTTAAACGATGGCAGTCTGCAATGGCTGCTTTTTCATTTTTAAGGAAGTTTCATTATGTCAACCAGTTTAATGCCCAATTATGCCCGGCTTCCCGTGTGTTTTGTGAAAGGCGAAGGCGCGTGGCTGTGGGATACGCAAGGCAAACGTTATCTTGATGCCATGTCTGGAGTTGCCGTTTGTGGCTTAGGACACGCGCACCCGGCGCTGACCGCGGCAATTTGTGATCAAGCCGGCAAATTAATCCATACTTCCAATTGGTTTGAAATCGCTCATCAACAAACGTTAGCAGACGTATTGACGCGAGTGACGGGGATGGAAAGTGTGTTTTTCTCGAATTCTGGCGCAGAAGCCAATGAAGCTGCGATAAAAATTGCGCGTCTTTATGGACATCGCCACAACATTGATGTACCGACGGTTGTTGTCATGGAAGGATCATTTCACGGACGCACACTGGCAACGTTGACGGCTTCGGGCAATAAAAAAATTCAAGCCGGTTTTGAACCCTTGGTGCAAGGTTTTTTGCGGGCACCCTATAATGATGTGGCAGCGATTGAAGCCTTGGCAATTCGACATCCTGAAATTTGTGCAATTTTGGTTGAGCCGATCATTGGCGAAGGCGGCGTGAAGATTCCTGATGCTGATTATTTGCCACGATTGCGGGCTTTGTGCGATAAACACAACTGGTTGCTGATGTTGGATGAAATTCAAACGGGTATCGGGAGAACGGGAACATGGTTAGCGTGTCAACAAACCAATGTCCTGCCCGATGTGGTGACGTTGGCAAAAGGTTTGGGCGGTGGCGTACCCATTGGGGCATGTTTGGCGTGCGGCACGGTAGCAACGATTTTACAACCCGGCACCCATGGCTCCACCTTTGGCGGTAATCCTCTCGCATGTCGGGTGGGATTAACGGTGCTCAACACCATCGAACAAGACAATTTACTGGCACGCGTTCAAGAACTCGGACAACGGTTTCAACGTGGTTTTACTGAAGTATTACAAGGCGTTGCTGCGGTAACGGCTGTTCGTGTCAAAGGATTAATGATTGGAATTGAATTAAAATATCCCTGTCAAGAGTTGATGCGGCAGGCATTGGCTGAAGGGGTGGTTCTCAATGTCACGGCTGAAAAAGTGGTGCGTTTACTCCCGCCATTTATTCTCAGCGATGCCCAAGCCGATGAAATCATTGCCATCACCAGCCGAGTTATTCAGCAATTCTCACATTTAAAGGAGAGAGAATAATGACACCACGCCATTTTTTAACTTTATTAGACTTATCCAAAACGGAACTACAAGAACTGGTGACGCGGGCACAGCAATTGAAAACCATGTGGCGCAATGGAGAAAGCTACATCCCGCTGAAAAATCGTGTTCTTGCGATGATCTTTGAAAAATCCTCCACGCGCACCCGTGTTTCATTTGAAGTCGCGATGACGCATTTTGGAGGCAGTGCCATTTTTCTTTCCTCCAATGATACCCAATTGGGACGCGGCGAACCGGTGGAAGACACCGCAAAAGTGGTTTCTCGCATGGTCGATTGTGTGATGATTCGCACCTTTTCGCATGAAAAAGTAGAAAAATTTGCACAAAATTCCCAAGTTCCCGTGATCAACGCGCTCACTGACATGTATCATCCTTGCCAGATAATCGCCGATATTCAAACTTTTGTCGAACAACGGGGCAGCATTCAGGGCAAAAAAGTTGCGTGGGTTGGGGATGGTAACAATATGTGTCATACCTACATTCATGCGGCGCAACAGTTTGATTTTCAATTGGCTGTGGCAAGTCCACCGGGTTATGAACCCAATGAGAACCTATTGAGCAGTGCCAAAAAATATGTCACGGTGAGCAAAGACCCGGCTCAAGCGGTGAAAGATGCCGATTTAGTCTGTACTGACGTATGGGCAAGTATGGGGCAGGAAGGGGAGCAAGCCAAGCGCAAACGAATTTTCCAACCCTTTCAGATCAATAGCAAATTGATGGCATTGGCAAAATCGGACGCATTGTTTATGCACTGTTTACCTGCACATCGTGGCGAGGAAGTGACTGCGGAAATTATTGATGGCGCGCAAAGTGTGGTGTGGGAAGAGGCAGAAAATCGGTTGCATTCCCAAAAAGCCCTGTTAGAATTTCTGTTGGTGAAAGACCGTTTAGAACAATTTACGCCGTGATTTCAATCGGTTGTGGTAAATCGCCAGATATTTAAGTAAACCAATGGGTTGATTTTTAAAAATTCTGACCAATTTACCACCACCTTACTTTCATTGACTATTGGTGAAACACCGGATTACCAAAAATTAAGTTACGAATCAACTTTCTGAGAAAATCCACCGGGATGAGAACCATCGAAAACAGCGTGGCATAAAACCATTCTTGCGGAGTCAAACCCACTGTTCGCATAATTTCCCCGCCAAATTCCACCATGAAAATTTGAATCGCAAACACCAAAATAATAATTGGTACAAACAGCTTGTTAGAGAAAATATGTTCAAACAAATTCAAGCCTTCGGTGCGTGCATTGAACGTGTTAAACATGTGAGTGAATACAAATATCGCAAAAAATGCCGTCAAAAATGAGGCTTCAGCTTCTTTTGAGCCCAACGGATGCCCGCCCGTAAAAATTTGGTGCGAAAACTCACTGGTTAAAAACACGATGCTCAATGCCGCTACCGTGATGCCGTTCAACAAGATGGACGACCACATATCTTTGCTAATCAACGGTGTATCTTTAGGAATTGGCTTTTCAGACATGTAACGGAGTAGGGCGGCTTCTCCCGCAAAGGCAAGTCCCGCCAACGTGTCCATGATCACATTCAGCCATAACAATTGCGTCATCGTCAATGGCAGGTCAAAGCCCAAGAATGGACCCGTAAATGCGACAAGAATGGCAGACACATTGACCGTGAGTTGAAAAATCAGGAACTTACGAATTGATTTGAACAGCGTGCGTCCGTATAACACTGCCTTGGTAATCGAGGCGAAATTGTCATCTAAAATCACAATGTCGCTGGATTCCTTGGTCATTTCCGTGCCACTGCCCATCGAAAAGCCCACATCCGCATTTTTCACCGCCGGCGCATCGTTCACGCCATCCCCAGTCATGCCCACGACCCAACCTAACTCTTTGGCACATTTGACTAAACGGCTCTTGTCGGTTGGAAAAGCCCGCGCCACCACGTACAATTTTGGCAACAATTGCTTGACTTGTTCATCCGTCAGTTGTGCCAATTCCGTAGAAGTGAGAATTTTCGCATCGTCTTGATCGGTAAACAATCCAACATCTTTACCAATCGCTTGAGCGGTTTCCCGTGCGTCGCCAGTGATCATCACGACGTGAATACCGGCTTTTTTCGCAATGTTGACCGATTCATAGGCATTGGGGCGCAATTCGTCACGCAATCCCAAAACTCCGATTAAAATCAACCGTTTCGGGAGCGATTTGTCTTCATTATTAATTGCGGTATCGGTCATTGCGACTGCGAGGACACGCATGGCTCGTTGGGCGAGTTGTTGCATCGCAGTATTTAACGGGGCTTTATCCGTCAATGGCTGAATTTGACCGTGTTCATCTAGGTAGGAATCGCAATTTTCCAACACCACTTCAGCAGCACCCTTAACCAAGGTGGTACTTTCTACGCCGCGCACTTGGGTGGCTGAAAATTTACGACTGCTACTAAATGAAATAATATCAACGATATCCACATCGGCTTGCTGCAACAAATACGGATGTACGAAACTCAACATCGCTTGTTCAGTACGATCCGCGCCAACCATCTTGATATTATTGGGATTGCTGGTGTCGAGAATCGCGCTGGTATTGTAGTGTAGGGCAAATCCCAGTCGATCTCGCAATTTCTCAGGAATATCGCCAAGTCTTTGAAAAGATTGGGCATGACCCGTCACGAAGGTGCTGACCGTCAAACATCCTTGCGTCAACGTTCCGGTTTTATCGCTGAATAACACCGTCAAACTACCGGCGGTTTCAATTCCCAACAATTTACGCACTAACACTTTGACAGACAATAGCTTACGCATGTTCAATGCTAAAACCATCGCAATCATCATCGGTAAACCTTCGGGCACGGACATCACAATCACAATGATTGATAAAATCGCAGCGGTCACCAGATGGTCAATAATTATCGCAGCATCCAATTGCATGTAATGCGCCCAACTTTGGCTCATCGCATCGGTAAAACTCAGTTGACTGGTGTGTGCAAAATATTGTGCCATGATGTCGCTTTGCACGAAAATATGATTGAACATAAAAGCGAAGAAAATCAATGTTGAACCAATGTAACCAAAGCGAGCAATGTATTTGCCCAACACGGTCAATTTTTCTTGCAGCGGTGACAAGCGATCTTCGGCACTGAGGATTTCCTTCATGGTTTCGCCATAACGGGTTTTATCCCCCACCGCAGTCGCCTTCATTACCACTTCGCCATCTTCAATCAACGCCGCACGCCACAACCGATGTTCCTCTTCCGCCTTGTCATCGGACAATCCCGCAGGCAGAGCTTTTTTCTTGACCGGCTCAGATTCCCCAGTTAGCGAGGCTTCATTGACATCAACATGACCGGCAATGGCAATTCCATCGACGGGAATCACATCACCGGGTTGCAATAAAATCGTATCACCCACCACCAATTCATTGATATTGATTTGGTACAAGTTACCGTTTCTAAACGTTTTTACCTCAATCGTGGAGGCTTCTTCAAGCAATTTTTGGAACGCGTTTTCGTTGCTGTGCTCTGACCAAGTGGCGATAAGGGCGGCTAAAGATACGGCTAATGCGATACCCGCGCCTTCATACCATTCTGCGTGTCCCACTGCCCACAAAATCATGGTGACGAGTAGGGCAACCAGTAAGATGATGATAATCGGGTCTTTTAAATTATCTAACAACTTTTCCCAGAAAGTCTCAGTTTCTTGGTTAGCGACTGCGTTGGCACCAAACTTGGTGCGGGATTCTGTCACTTCTTTGTCGGTCAAGCCTAAATACTCAAACTTCATGTTGCCTCTTAATCAAGTTATGTGAAGAACGTCCATTATACCGCTATTTTTCAAGAGAATGGCAAGATTTCTTGAAATCGTCTCAATCCGAATGTTTAGAACCAGACTGGAATTGTGTTTAAATTTTCATTTTCTTTAGGAGTTACGCAGTTAAAACGTTATTCCATTGATTTTGTTCAAATATTGAAAAAGGGGATCAGAATATTAACTTTTTGAATCAATTCAAAATGGGATTTGAACTGTGTAACTCCTCAATCATTAGGAGTTACGCAGTTCAAAACGTAACTTAGGCTTAATTCAGTTAGTTAGCGTTTTCGGAGTACAAATTTAAATTTGTACTCCATTTATAAAATCAGTGGGTTAGCATCTCAAGTGCGTAACTCCTCAATCATGTCAAATAACGATGGTCGCGACCCGTGTCAGCGAGACCTAACTAAAAAGGCAGGTTTCGGGGTCCGCACGTAAGAGTCATTTAAGACTTGAGTTATCAAGCAGTGATGTTGATGACGTGAATAACGTTTGGTTTTCTACAAATGATTTAAGATCACCTTATGGACAATAGATGAGAGGGGAGAACACCTTAAGAAAATTCTCAAGGTGTTAAAAAACAGTTACTTACGGTCAACCAGCAAGCGTTTAATTTCCGCAATCGCTTTTGCTGGATTCAAACCTTTGGGACAAGTGTTCGTACAATTCATGATGGTGTGACAACGATACAAGCGAAATGGGTCTTCTAATTCGTCTAAGCGTTCCCCAATATTTTCATCCCGGCTGTCGGCAATCCAACGATAGGCTTGGAGTAAAATCGCGGGACCCAAATATAAATCACTGTTCCACCAATAACTTGGGCAACTGGTTGAACAACACGCGCAGAGAATACATTCGTATAAACCGTCTAATTTGGCGCGGTCTTCCTTTGATTGCAATGTTTCACGATCTGGGGGGAGGGGGCTTTTGTGTTCAATCCATGGTTTGATTGAGTTGTATTGTGCGTAAAAATAAGTCAAATCAGGCACTAAATCTTTGACCACGTACATGTGAGGCAGGGGATAAATGTTGACATCGCCACGAATGCTGTCAATCGCCTTGGTACATGCTAGGGTATTGGTGCCGTCAATATTCATGGCACATGAGCCGCAAATTCCTTCACGACATGAGCGACGAAAGGTGACTGAGGGATCAATTTCATTTTTAATTTTGATCAGCGCGTCCAAGACCATGGGCCCGCAACTGTCTAAATCAATTTCATAAACATCCAGCCGTGGATTTGCTTCGGTGTCTGGATCCCAGCGGTAAATTTTGAATTTTTTAACCCGCTTCGCCCCTGCAATTTGATTAACTTGTCTGCCCTTTTTAATCACAGAATTGGCAGGAAGTGTGAACTTAGCCATTGTTTTGCCTCTTGATTAGTAGGTACGTGCTTTGAGTGGAACGACTTTCACTTCGTCGGTTAAGGTGTACATGTGAACAGGACGATAATCAATGTTGACTGTGCCTTGATCATTCACCCAAATGAGCGAGTGTTTCAACCAGTTGACATCATCACGGTTGGGGAAATCTTCGCGTGCGTGCGCGCCCCGACTTTCTTGACGATTGAGTGCGGCATTCATGGTTGCCACCGCTTGACCACGTAAATTGTCGAGTTCTAAGGTTTCAATGAGGTCAGAATTCCACACCAGTGAGCGATCAGTGACTTGAACATCGGTAAACGCGTGGTGAACTTCGGCAATTCGCGTCACGCCTTGACTTAATGATTCACCGGTGCGAAACACCGCCGCATCTTGTTGCATGACTCGTTGCATTTTCAAACGAATGTCTGACGTGCGTGAGTTGCCCTTGGCGTAACGTAATTTGTCAAAGCGATCAATGAGTTTATCGACAGGGCTGGAAGTTAACGGTTTGTGGGAGGTGTTCGGTTTGATGACTTGAGCACAACGTTTTGCTGCGGCTCGTCCGAAAACAATTAAGTCTAACAATGAGTTAGAACCCAACCGATTGGCACCGTGAACGGAAACGCACGCCGCTTCGCCGATTGCCATGAGTCCCGGTACGATGGTGTCAGGATTGCCATCTTTGAGAATGACCACTTCGCCATGATAATTGGTGGGAATGCCGCCCATGTTGTAATGCACGGTAGGTAAGACGGGGATTGGTTCTTTGGTGACATCCACGCCGGCGAAAATTCGCGCGGATTCAGCAATACCGGGCAAACGTTCATGAATCACTGCTGCGCCAAAATGTTCTAAATGCAGATGAATGTGATCCGCTTGTGAACCCACGCCCCGACCTTCGCGAATTTCCATCGTCATTGCCCGACTTACCACGTCACGAGAGGCTAAATCTTTCGCATTTGGTGCATAACGTTCCATAAAGCGGTCGCCCTTGGAATTGGTTAAATAACCGCCTTCGCCGCGCACGCCTTCGGTGATCAAACAACCTGCGCCGTAAATGCCGGTGGGGTGAAATTGTACAAATTCCATGTCTTGCAATGGTAATCCGGCTCGTAATACCATACCGCCGCCGTCACCTGTGCACGTATGCGCTGAAGTCGCTGAAAAATAAGCCCGACCGTAGCCTCCCGTTGCTAAAACAACTGTGTGGGAACGAAAAACGTGCAATTCACCTTCCGCCATGTCTAATGCAATGACGCCGCGACACACGCCTTCGTCATCCATGATTAAATCAAGGGCAAAGTATTCAATGAAAAATTCAGCGTGGTGTTTTAAAGATTGTTGATAAAGCGTGTGTAAAATGGCATGTCCAGTGCGATCCGCTGCGGCACAGGTGCGTTGTGCAATGCCTTCGCCGTAGTTAGTCGTCATTCCGCCGAAGGGACGTTGATAAATTTTGCCATCTTCGGTGCGAGAGAAGGGGACACCGTAATGTTCTAGTTCAATCACCGCGGGCAGGGCTTCACGACACATGTATTCAATTGCGTCTTGATCTCCCAACCAATCTGAACCTTTGACGGTATCGTACATGTGCCACCGCCAATCGTCTGGATCCATGTTACCCAATGCGGCACTCATTCCCCCTTGTGCAGCAACCGTATGACTCCGGGTTGGGAATACTTTTGTTAAACATGCCGTCGTCAAGCCTTGTTCTGCCATGCCAAAGGTCGCACGCAATCCCGCACCACCTGCGCCTACGACCACAACATCATATTTATGCTCGATAATTTTATAAGCAGACACGTCAAAACTCCTATAATGCAACGCGTAAAATGGCTAATACTGATGCCACTGTCAGGGTTATCAAGGCAAATTTCATCGCAATCATCGACAAGGTTTTTACTACCGGGCTGTGTAAGTAATCTTCAAAAATTTCGTGAATACCGACATGGGCGTGATAAAATCCCACGAATATCAGTAAGATCAGCAACACCGTGTTGATAGGAAATTGCATCCATGCCACCACAGTTTGATAATCTGCGACACTCAAACATGCCATACTATAAGCAAACCATAAACATAACGGCACGAGCGCGATGGCACTGAGTCGTTGTTTGATAAAATCTCCCGTCCCATCTCTGGCAGAACCTAGATTTTGAACTCGTCCCAGCGGCGGGCGAAAACTCCCTTTACTAAAGCTGCGTTTCATCTGCTTCTCCTTAAAAAATTATTTCCAAAAAGCGATAGCCCACACTGCGCCGGTGAGAAGTAAGGACACAATCCACACGGCATAGCCGGTTTGATAAACCGTTTTGATTTCAAATCCCCAACCCGCATCCCACATTAAATGTCGAATACCGTTGCACAGATGATAAAATAGCGCAAATGTCCACCCGAATAGCATCAGCAATCCCAACGGACTGGCTAATAAACCATGCGCTTGATTATAAGCAGCTTCTCCTCCAGCAATTGCCATAAGCCAATAAACGAAGGGAAGAATACCGATAGCAAGTACCGCCCCGGTGCCGCGATGCAAAATAGACATGACGGCAGTGAGTTGCCATTGATAAATTTGAAGATGAGGCGAGAGAGGTCTGTTGTGCGCTGCCATAAATGAGTTACCTTTTGCAAGAAAAGTGTGACAGGATGATTACGACATATTGCAATGCAATAAAATAGCAGAATTGAACGCGTTTGTGTAAGCGACGTGAGTTATTTTTAACGTATCTAACAATTGCGTGGATACTGCAATGGGAGAGGTAAAACGGAGGAAATTGAAGAATGGACAACGATAAACCTGTCAGCCTGCCTACGAGGACGGGAAGCGGTTCGTTTTCATCTAGGGGTAAAACGTTTTATCCAGCAATTGCTCTATAGAATAAGGACAAGTCGTTGGAAAAATTGACATAGCTAACCCTGTATCATCTGTCGCTAATTCTAAAGCATCCAAATAAACTTCAGTGACAGTATTGATTAATTCTCGTTTCAGACTGGGAGTTTTGCGTAATAAACGTGATAATTGTAACCGCTGCTCGTTGATTGAGTCGCGCCAACTGCTACTTTGTTGATTGGGTTGAAATTGCCATTTGAGCAGGTGTGCAATCAGAATAATAAACCGACTTTCCAATTCTCTCAAATTACTTTTTCCCATCTCTTCAAGTTCTGTAATCAGATGAATTGCATCAATTTCATTGGTTCTGCCTTGCTTTAACAGCGCGATTTGTTGTGCAATCCATTCGTTGAAATCATATTCATAAAGTTCAGTGGGTTGCATAAAATTTATTTATTTGGCTTTTGGTGCAGCTTTTTCTAACAGTTCAATGATTTTCTTGAGTTGGGCGTTTTCAGCTTGCAGATGGCTTATTTGTTTGTTGCGTTCTTCGAGGAGTAATAGGGCTTTTTCAAGTTCATGGGCACATTCAGTTTCACTTAATACGATGTTATAGCGCACATTATTGCCATGAGTCCAATTTTCGACATTAAAAATATTCCCTTCTTTTATTCCTGTCAGTTCTTGCAAACTCACGTCTAATAATTTAGCAATCCGTTCTAATTTCGCGAAGTTCAAGCTGGCTTCGCCGCGTTCAATTTTCGCGTAGCCATTTTTTGAGTAGCCAATTTCTTCTGCCATTTCTTCTTGTGACCAACCTCTAGATAATCTTACCGCTTTTAATTGTTTATGGACGGGCATACACACCCCAAATGTAGTCGTAAAAACCACTTTGTAACCACTTTTTGTATCTTTCGTTTGTCAAGAATACCCCGTATAATGACAAACATGAGGTTTTTTTAACGAATGATTATGTTTCATTGTAATACATTTTTTTGACGAAATCTCAACTTTCCAATTTGTTTTCCATTCGCTTTTTTAGAGAGGAAGTTTTTATGACCGTAAAGCGTTTCTCAACGTTGTTTTGCCAATTGATGGGCGTTGCGATGTTTGCAAGCCTTTCTATTTGGTCAAGTTCAACATTTGCTGCGTGTAACAATGTTGTCACCAGTGGTTTAGTTGGCTGTTATTCCTTTGAAGGAAACTCGACTGATGGTAGTGGAAATGGTAATAATGGAATTCCATTCACAGGGGTAAGCTATGTGAGTGGCAAAGTGGGCAAAGCTGTAAAATTGAATGGTACAGCCGCAGCATACATACGGATACCTAATCCTGCCCAAAAATTTGACCGTGAGTACACTCTCAGCGCATGGGTTTCAACCGCTGGACGGGGACAATCCATTGTTTCTAAATACTCATGGAATCAGAGTGCTGGCACCGGATTTAATGCGTGGACTAGCAAGGCTGATGGCAGTGATGTAATTGGTCTGAGTGGGAGTACCTTATTTGGATTAACTTACTTAAATACCGCTAACCTAGTATCCTTCTATCCTCATTACACCTTGCCTGTAAATCAATTTAAGCTCGTGACGATTGTTTATAACATAGGTAAGACAAAGATTTACATTGATGGTCAGCTTGTAGTTGAACAAACTATTCCGCATACATCTTCTTTAGATAATCCTTATGACATTCTGGTGGGAAACTATTTCTATAACTACGGAACTGCTCTAATCTCTGCTCCTTACAACAGAACTTTTGACGGATTGATTGATGAATTACGGATTTACAATCGGGCGATC
>DYNO01000044.1:14183-19412 GCA_020721025.1 Thiomargarita sp.
CCGATTCCAGCTTGATTTAGAAACATTGAAAGTGGTCAAGTGTCCATAAACTAAGATTGATTGCTAGATTCCTCGCTTCTCGTTGTCATCATTTGGGGAGTGAGGAATCGTACATCACCAATTCACGCCGCTCGGAATCAGGCGATTTCAATCATGTGATCCATTCATAGGATTAATAATCACTATAAGCTAATATTTCTGTTGAACACAACGTCTAATTTCATCGCTTCTCTCATTCGCGCCCCCTCCCTCTAGCCTTCCCCCACCATTATCAGCTATTTCCTTCCATTTTAGACTGCGTAACGTGAAATTTTAATATGATACGCTTTATTTATCAATATGTTCTCAATTCTGTCCCCATTTTACTTAGTTTCAATAATATCAAACCAATTCTATAGCAGAAACCAATTCCTTAAGTTATCGTTGGATATTGGTTTGCAATGCTGGTTTGAAACAAACCGCAGATAATATTTTCATTTTATTACATATTTAGATAATTTATCCAGACTTTAGATACTTTTAAAATTTTATTAATATTTCAAAAGGTTAGCCAATCGCACCTATATTTTCAACGCATTGATTTTAGAACGGATTACAAAAAATTATTCCAGTTAGGTTATTTACAAAGGCTGTACCGTGTGCTATAATTTATCCTAGTAAGTTCGGTGGATAATGGCTAACATATTATGTACACTTAATTTTTAAGTATATCTAGTACAAATATTCCCACTTTTTCTATGAGCTTGCTAAAAACCTGATTCACTTAACGGTCTGGTTAGATTTTAAATCCATGTTACAGTAACTTGAATTGTCAAGCTGTACTGTTAAGCGATAAGATCACCACATCAAACATATCCCATGCTGAGGAGGAAACACGAATGAGCGCGAAAAAGTATGACGCGGGTGTGAAAGAATACCGCACAATGTATTGGCAACCTGATTATCAAATCAAAGATTCTGATTTTCTGGCAGTTTTCAAAGTAATTCCTCCGCGCTGAATTTGCTAAAGAAATCGGCACGCCGATCATCATGAGCGATTATTTAACTATCGGTTGGGCGGCGCACACCTCTCTGTCCAAATGGTGTCGCAAGAACGGCTTGTTATTGCATGTTCATCGCGCGATGCACGGCGTAATCGACCGCAATCCCAATCACGGGATCAATTTCCGCGTGTTAACCAAGATGTTGCGTGCGATGGGTGGCGATCATTTGCATTCTGGAACGGTGGTTGGAAAACTCGAAGGCGACCGCGAAGCCACGCTTGGTTGGGTGGACATCATGCGCGACCGCTACATCAAAGCCGACCGCTCAAGAGGGATTTTCTTCGATCAAGATTGGGGCGCGATGCCGGGAGTGCTTCCAGTGGCTTCGGGAGGAATTCACGTATGGCACATGCCAGCATTGGTGTCGATCTTTGGAAATGATTCCGTGTTGCAATTTGGCGGTGGCACGATTGGACATCCTTGGGGCAATGCGGCAGGTGCGGCAGCGAATCGGGTGGCTCTTGAAGCGTGTGTGCAAGCGCGCAACGAAGGACGGGTACTTGAAAAAGAAGGCAAGGACATCCTTACCTCTGCTGCCCAATCAAGCCCAGAACTCAAGGTGGCGATGGAAACTTGGAAAGAAATCAAGTTTAAATTTGATGTTGTTGATAAATTAGACGTTCAACATCGTTAACCCATTCACTTTATTCAAGACTATCAATCACGGCTTTCCGATACAAGTAGCCGTAAAATGGGCACTTTTTCGTATTTGCCACCGATGACCACCGAGCAACTTCGCAAACAAATCGAATGGATCGTCAAGAACGGTTGGAATCCTGCTGTCGAACACAGTGAACCCCAATATGCCTCGTTAAGTTATTGGTATATGTGGAAATTGCCGATGTTTGGTGAAACTGACGTGGATCGCATTTTGGCAGAAATTGAAGCCTGTCGCCAAGCCAATCCTGATAATCATATCCGTTTGATTGGTTACGATAATTTCAAACAAACCCAAAGTGCAAGCATGGTTGTCCATCGCGGCAAAATGAGTTAAAAAACTCTTCTTTCATTTCGTTGTCAGTGATGTTCTATGACTCACACTTCACACCCCTTTAGACACATTGACAACGAAATTTTGAGAATTTTCCCTTTTTTCGCCTTTTGGAGGATGGTCATGGATAATCCTATCGAACAATATCGCATCAAAGAAACCCCCTATTACCGCGCCGTCGCGGACGAAGTGACCTTATTTGAAGCTGCTTACACTTCAAAAATGCCCATGATGCTCAAAGGTCCGACAGGCTGTGGTAAAACCCGCTTCGTCGAATACATGGCGTGGAAATTACAAAAACCTTTAATTACAGTGGCTTGCAACGAAGACATGACCGCATCCGATTTGGTGGGACGGTTTTTACTCGATGCCAACGGCACGCGCTGGCAAGATGGACCGCTCGCAATCGCCGCACGTTTTGGGGCAATTTGCTATTTAGATGAAGTCGTTGAAGCCCGCCAAGATACCACCGTCGTCATTCACCCGTTGACCGACAATCGCCGCGTCTTACCGCTTGAAAAGAAAGGCGAATTGTTACGCGCTCACCCTGATTTTCAATTGGTGATTTCGTACAATCCGGGTTATCAAAGTCTGATGAAAGATTTAAAACAATCGACAAAACAACGCTTTGGCGCATTGGATTTTAATTATCCCGATCATGCTATCGAAGTGGAAATTGTCGCGCACGAAACGGGCGTTGAAACCGCTGTTGCCGATAAACTGGTTTCAATTGCCGAACGCGCCCGCAATCTCAAAGGTCATGGCTTGGATGAAGGCAATTTCGACGCGGATGTTGATTTATGCGGGATCGTTGATTGTGCAAGGCGTGACGGCGGTTGCGGCGTGTCGAGTTGCGTTGGTGCGTCCGATCACCGATGACCCGGATATGCGCGACGCGCTTGATGCTGCCGTTGCCACTTTCTTCTAAAAAAGGAGTTCCGCCATGAGCGTCAATATCGGCGATTATACGGAATTAATCAACGACTTATCGGAGAATCACCGCCAGCTTTTACAAGCCCAATGGTTAGAAGCAGCACGGGTATTATCACCTCGCGGGTTGGATAATTGGCTCAAAAGTGCCAACGCATTGCATCGAATGGGACGCGGCGGCGATATTATCACGGCGTGGTTGAGTGATATTCCCAGCGTGGCGCGTGAAGTCGGCGAAGATGTCATTCCTGATTTTGCACAACAATGTTTGTTGTTTGCCTCACGCACGTCGGGAGCAGTCATCGAACTCATCATTTCGACCGCACCGATAGCCGCTCGAAGACTGGGCGATCCTGAACTTTTCAACGGTTATTTGCAACTTCTCAACGTGTTACTCGGACAAGCTCCGCGTGGATTGCGTCCGATGTTGTCGCATCTTGATGAATTATTGGGCGTTTTGACGTTAGGCGGTTTGCGACGTTGGGCATTGTGGGGCGCGCAGGCACATCGCACCGATTTTGATGAACAATTGCGTTATTTTGGATTGGAATCGGCGGAAGCGAAAGCCATGCTGCAAAAAGAACGCAAGGGAACATTATTTGTCGATATTCATCGGCGCATTGGGATGTATTTGCGGGCATTGTGGGGACGGGATTTTTTCATGCGTCCGACGGCGGGCGATTTCGATTCACGCGAAGGATTTAAGCCTTTTATCGCGGATTATTTTCTACATCTGCCCGATGCGTATGATGATTGGGAAAATATAAGCGGATTAGAGATTTACCGCGCCGCCGCCGCCCATTGTGCAGCACACGTCATGGCAACTCGACAACGCATCGATGCTGATCGTTTAAACGCCTTGCAACAAACTTGCGTGGGGATTTTTGAGGATGCGCGAGTCGAAACGCTTGCGATTCAACGGTTTCCGCGTTTGCGCCAACTGTGGGGACAATTCCATCAAGCGCAACCCGTCGGCAATAATACTGTCGATTATTTGAATCGGATTGCCCGCGCCTTGCTTGATCAAGATTATGAAGATAATCATCCGCTTATCACATGGGCGAAAGAAAATTTTGCCGAGATTGATGTTCAAAATGTCCAAAATTCCTTGCGATTGGGCTTAGAACTCGCCGCGCACATTCAACAACGTTCGCTACCATTTTCGCCGTATCGAGATGTCCAAGCTGCCTTGTATCGAGATGACAATCGTTATATGTGGGAGTTTGAAGAATACGATTACGATGCGGCAATCAGCGCGGGTTATCAACAAGAACAACAAGTTCGCAAATATGTGTCGGCGATGGAATTGGCAAACGAAGTCGATGTGGAAACTGCGGGCGACGATGCCCAAGAAATTTGGGTGTGTGCAACCGAGTTTTTCGACGACGATGGCATCAGTTTCAACCAAAAAGAAGGCAAAGAACCCGTTGCAGAACCGCGTCATTACGACGAATTTGATTATCATCTGCAATTATCACGTCCGATGTGGGCAACCGTGCTTGAAAAACGACCCAAATTAGGCGATCTGCAACAAATTCAACGCATTATTGACGATCATCATAGCGTCACCCAAAAACTCAAACATTTGCTCGACGCGCTGCAACCTCAAGGCGTGCAACGGATTCGCAAATTGGAAGAGGGCGATGACATTGATATTAATGCCGCGATTCAATCGTTAATCGACATTCGTTTGGGAAATCAACCCGATCCGCGTGTGATGATGCGCTCAATTCGTAAAACGCGAGATATTGCTGTGTTGGTGCTGTTGGATTTGTCCGAATCGACCAACGACCGCATTGCGGGTCAAGATCACACGGTGTTAGATTTAACCCGCGCCGCGACGGTGTTATTATCTGAAGCAATTCATAAGGTTGGCGACAGTTTTGCGGTGCATGGTTTTTATTCGGACGGGCGGCATAACGTTTTTTATCAACGTTATAAAGATTTTACGCAAACGTGGAATGATTTGCCCAAAGCGCGATTGGCGGGCATGGAAGGACGGTTTTCGACACGATTGGGTGCGGCGATGCGTCATGCGACTTATTGTTTAACGCAAATTCGGGCGACTAAAAAATTATTGATGGTCATCACCGACGGCGAACCTGCGGATGTTGATGTGCGTGATCCGCAATATTTGCGTTTTGATGCGAAAAAATCGGTCGAAGAAGCCAAAAAAGTCGGGATTATGCCGTTTTGTTTAACGCTTGATCCGCGCGCAGATCAATATGTTTCTCGAATGTTTGGACAACGCAATTATTTCATTTT
>DYNO01000207.1 GCA_020721025.1 Thiomargarita sp.
GGCATCTTATTTGGTCAAAATACTCAACTAGATTTAAATGGTTCTATTCATTTTAGCACAGCAGATGTAATTAAACTCGCAGATTCGGGACAATTTACCGCTGACCTCACGAAAACCAGTCTCTTGACTGTTGCCGCACCAACTGCGTTTGGTTTTCTCACTGCTGCTCCTGCCGCTTTATCCTTAACAAACAGTCATTTAGACCTCAATAGTGGAAAAATGTTATCATTATCCGCTGGACAATTGATCATTGAGGGTTCTCATTTTCTGATTCCTGAAGGCAGTATTCAATTATTCAGCGTCGCTGGACCAGCCGAATTAACTTTAAAAAATCAAATAGTTACTCCGATTGACAACAACGCACCAAAATCATTTGGAAATATGACTCTCTCAAACTCAATTCTGCAAGTCACAGGGGATCGAGGCGGTGGTTTTGTATTGCACGGCAAAAATATTCTTCTTGATGGCACGCAACTGTTAGCAAGAACAATGAATTATGACGGACAAGCAATTGATATTCAAGCAGAAAACTTAGAAATGCGTGACTTGTCGTTGATATCCGCTTCTACGGATGGCGAAGGGAATGGTGGAATGATACAGATTCAATTGAGTGGAAATCTATTGCTGACCGATGGCAGCCGACTCGCGGCGAACACCCGTGTAGAAAATACTCATGGCAATGCTGGAATATTGCGAGTCCAAGCGAAAACGGTTCAAATGACCAATGGGTCGGGAATTCAAACGGCAACTTTTAGCAAGGGACTCGGTGGTCAAATAGTAATTGACGCGTCTGAAGAAATCATATTAAATCAAGGCTATATCCGCGCAATATCCTTGAAGATTCCAAATGATATGATAGGTGTTAACGATTTTGACGTGAGTAGAATTAAGCCAACTGACGAGAAATTTGGCAAGGCGGGAGACATTATACTGACGGCAGACAGGTTTATCGCAGATCAATCGCTGTTGACCAGTAGCTCGGGCACTGGCGGAAATGCGGGGACAATTTATCTGAAAGCCAATCAGGTTGCTCTGCACAATGAGACTGCGATTGCAAGTAATACGTTTAGTTCCGGACAGGCAGGCAAAATTACTATCGAAGCAACACAAGAGGTTATGTTAGATCGATCCCTAGTTTTTGCCAATTCAGAATCCACGCTTCCTCATGCGGGCAATGCTGGTGAAGTGCTATTAACCACAGATAAACTATTGATGACCAACGGGGCGCAATTGTCAATTACCACATTTACGGATGGAAACAGCGGTACAATACAAGTACACGCCAATCATGCAACATTTGATGGATATGCCCAAGCTGAGGACGGTAAACTTTACTCTTCAGGACTAGAAACAGCAACGTTTAATCGCGGAAATGCAGGGCAAATTCAATTAGTTGCCAATCGTCTGGATATCAAACGCGGAGCGAAAATTGACAGTTCGACCTATGGTAGCGGACACGCCGGCAAAATTTACCTTGATGTTGCACAAGCAATTCACATTTCAGCAGATAATTCAGAAACATTCAGCAAGGATCAGTATAACGATTTAGGAAGAGGGATTATTTCCAAGAGCGTCGGTTTTAACTCCGGACATGCAGGAAATTTATTCATCCGCACCCCCTATTTGACCATCACACAACAAGGACGAATTTCTACTTCCGCGCGACAAGCTCAGGCGGGTACGATCACCATTGAAGCAGAACGATTGTGGCTGCAACAGGCTGAAATTACTTCAGAAAGTGAAGGAGATGGGGATGCCGGGAACATTGACCTCACGATTGTTGAAGAACTTAGTTTAAATCGCGGTAAAATTTCCACTCAAGCTGAACAGGCAGCGGGTGGGAATATTTCTTTAAAAATCAATGGAAAACTGCTCCATCTGGGAGACAGCGCGATCACAACCAGTGTGAAAGGAGGCATGGGAGGCGGGGGAAATATCACGGTGACGCAACCGGAATTTACGGTGCTCAATGAGAGTCAAGTGATTGCCCAAGCAGATGGCGGAAATGGCGGTAATATCTTGATTAGTCCACATTATTTTATCACATCCCCGCGAAGTTTAGTCAGTGCGTCTTCACGACGTGGAATTGATGGCGAAGTGAATATCAACACACCGGAATCAGATGTCAGTTGTGGCTTAGTGAGTTTGTCTAGTGATTTTTTTAATGCCGATCAATGGCTTAAACAACCATGTCACCTTCGTGATTCAGATGTGATCAGTAGTTTCATCATCAAATCAGTCGCGGGCATCCCCAATATTCCAGACGATTTACAAACTGATATTGAGTTTATTTCCCCGTTCCTGTGCTGCACGGATTGCTGATCAACGTCCTTCTGAATTTGTTCGCCCCTTCACTCTAATCGTGAGACCAAGAACAATCCGTGCTGCACCGGAAGATTTGCGTGCCAGCTATATCCAATAACAATGTACTTTTACAGCCTCTCAACTTGGTAACGAGATAAATTCCAATTCAAACAAGCTACAACCGACAAACCCGACTGGCAAATAAATCATCCGGACTTGGGGGAAAACGATTGAAAAGATTGACCTTAAAGGTGAACGGACGCACAAATTCAGAAGGGCGTTGTCCTGCGGTTTTTGCACGACAGGATTGTGGAAACATGTTAGATGCGTCTAAAAAGTTGTTATTTAACGTGAGTAATGAATTGCTTAAAGTTTCGCTAGGAGCGTTGATCAATACATTGCCATGAATGCCCAAACGCGAGGACGCGCTGATTAGGCTTTCGTTGGATTTCACGAAGTTTGATGCAGTAATCCGAATGTTACCGCCCTGACCTTGTTCTGCTTGAGCTTTAATCGTGCTGTGATTCAACACGGTAAATAAGGGTGCGGTAATTTCGATATTACCCCCAGCACCTACACCACTCTTCACACTGGTGGCAATATCAGCTTGATTTAAATAAAATAAATGGGATACATCAAGTATAATCTCACCACCGGTCGCATTTTGGGATTCTGAGTTAATTCTGCCATGATTGTTCAGCACGATGTCATCACTACGAATGTGAATGTAACCCGCATCTCCCATTCCTGTACCATTCGTGGCAATTGAGGCATCACTGTCAATGAATAAATGGGGCGTATTCAACTCAATATTGCCAGCCTTGCCTTGGGGCGAACTGGTTGAGGTAAAAATCCCGCTCCGAAAATCATCAATCCTATCACGAAGTACAATCTCCTTGGTTGCGTTCAGATGCACCGAACCGCCATTGCCATTACCAACGATAGACGTATCACCCAAGATTAAACCGCTGGTGCTGTTAATTTGCCCGCCTTGGCTAAGATAAACGCTGTCAACATTCACAGAGATTAAACCGGCATCGCCATCAGACAAGGTGGAAGCTGTGATTGCCGCCGCTTCAATGGAAAGTTTACGGGCTGAAATATCAATATTTCCCGCGTTTTTAATCCCGAAGGTCACGCTGTTGATTCCACTCTCGGTATTAGGTACTTCAAGTCCGGGCAGGACGATGACACCGGGGTAATATCCGGAAATTTCAATATCGCCATCAATATGGGTGATGATGCTGCCTGCACCGCCATGAGTCATGCCCAAACAATCAATTAAGCCACCGTCTCGCAATTGTAAACTCTTGCCATAGATGGAAAGATTGCCCCCTCTTCCCTCTCCTAAGCTGATAGAACTGATGAGGCTTGTCGTCAGATTGATGTCACCGGCGTGAATCACAATGTCTCCCGCGTCGCTGTTCCCAAATGTTACCGTGCTGATCCAACTGGGATTATCCGCGCCCAAAGATCGCCCCGCGGTATTTAACGTCCCGGTTCGCTTACCTAAGAGATTCAATGAATTATCCGCAATAATTTCAATTGCTCCTCCCTTGCCGTCAGCAAAGGTTTCACTCATCACCACCGCCCCTTGCGTTAATTGCGTGCGTTGTGTATTGATACGAATATTGCCCGACCTGCCCGCGCCAAAACTGCTGCCATCAATCACACTGCCATGTAGATTCAATTCTGGTGTGGTGATAGAGATCGCACCCGCATCGCCTGCGTCAGAAGTTGTGGCAGACATTGCGATCCGCTCCCCCGTGATTTCAATTCGCTCGGTAGTCGAAATATCAATGCCCTGCCCGGCGTATTTACCTAACGTATTGGTTTGCAAGGTCGCATCGTTCATGATCAACTGCCCGCCCCGAATCCAAATTTTGCCACCGCCTTCACCGGAAGTATTCAATTCACTGCCCTCTGTCAAAGTGATTTGACCTTGAACCGAATCTATTGCATTCATTGTCACAGTGGCTTGACCTGCGACACTCGCTAAACTGATTTGTCCCTGTTCTGCTTGTATCTTGGCATGTTGTAACGTTAAATTTCCCCCAATCAAGGCGAGATGTTGTTGTGGCGGTACGTGGAGTTGTGAACCGTTGAGCATTAGGGGGGCGGGATTATCGGTTAAAAAGCCAAAATCTTTGACCGCAGCGGTGGTTAAATAACTGAGCGCAGGCGTGCGCGCATGAAATTCTCCGCCATCGCTAAAATGTAACACATCGGCACTGCTGGCGTAAAAACTACCGGACAGGTCTAATTTCGCATGTTCACCAAACAAAATACCTGATGGATTAATAAAATACAAATTGGCATGGGGCACCGTAGCGCGAATCGTGCCATCAATATAAGAGGGGTTCGGATCAGTGATACGTGAGATAATATTTTGAATAGTATCAGTTCCTGAGAATGTCGCAATTTCTCCGTCATTCAAGTTAAATTGTTTAAAACTGTGAAATAGGTTACTTCCTACTTGTTTACCTAGTTCCGGCGTAATTTGATATTCGGAGCCGCTCAGTTTCATTGCATTACCCAGCGTTCCATCGGTCACAATTTCTGCTGCAACTAGGGTAGAGATGAACCAACAACTGATGAGAATTGCGATGTCGTAAGTTTTCATTAATGCGATATGTGTATTGTCGAATTCGCTGATCTTAACGCATTAGTCATCAAAAATTCAACAATCAAGATTCTTACCAGCAATTCTCAATATGAAAACCTAAATTCACTGTCATTCAATGCGTTGGTAACAATGTTGATTGAATAGTTTTTTATCACGTACTTGATCACT
>DYNO01000208.1 GCA_020721025.1 Thiomargarita sp.
AAATAGAAACAGCTTAATCTACATGGCTTAAAGATGTCAAATCGGTTCTATAGAAATCACGCGTATCGACGATGCAGGAGTCAATCGCTTTAAAAAGGACGATGTTGCGATTAACGCAAATGCCCGGATAGATTTCAGTCAATGGGGTGGTGGCGGCGGCGTGGTCAGTTTACAAGAAGACGCTGAAGGTGATGGCTATGAAAATGAAGAAGTTAAACCTTTGAATTAGTTGATAACCTGTGCGACAGGAACATTCAAATTAAAACTGAGTGTTCCGTCCTGTTCCTGTTTTGATATTCTTAGGAGTTACGCAGTTCAAATTTAAATTCCAGACTTTCCCATGCGCCGCGTCAAAGCCATTGACTTAAGGAATTATGACACAAGACGGTGCGATAGGTTTTCATTAAATAAAACAAAGAGTTCTTCGTTCCCATGCTCCGCGTTGGAATACAGCCCGGACGCTCCAGCGTCACGAGTGAAAAATATACTTTATTATTTAAAACAACAAGTTAGGCAGTAAGCAGAAGCAGTTCTCATGTTAGTAACTTATTGAAAATAAGAATTATTATCCTCAAATATGGTTAAAAGCTGTTGCTGGTTCTGAAAAATCTTGTGATTTTGAAAGTGTTATTCAGCGAATCGACACTATCCATTTTTAGAAGTATTCAATCCTGATTTTAATGCCTCCCGACTGACCAGTTCAAAACACACCAACCCCGCTTCATTCTTGCTAATCAACAAGTTATAGTCAGTATGTATCAACTGTTTCGCCGCATTGTACAAACCAATTCCCAACCCATCACGCGACTGTTGCACGGGTTCTCGCAATAAATTCTCAGCAATTTCAGGCGGTATCGCACTACCATCATCAGATACTAACAATTGTAAAATAGATTTGGTGATGGATAACGACACTTCAATATGCAAATCGGGCTCGCGACGACGTTTCATCAACGCATTTTGCAACAAATTTTCAACCACGTTATCGAATAAATCTTCAGGAACTAACGTATTTTCGGAGTCTATTTTTGCATAAAACGTAATTGATTGCCGTCGATAACGCGCCTTGACATTTTCCCACCATAAACTGACAGGAACGTGGGCATAAGAAAATTTACCCGGATGTTCCAATTTATCCAAGGTACGCTTCAACTGTTGAGTCAGGCGAGGCATTTGTTTTTGCACTTGAATTTGGGTATCTAGGACGCGTTGTGTGGCTTCCGTGCTATTGTCCAATTCGGCGGTTTGGCTGTTTTGAATGATGTCAGAAATACCATAAAGCACTTGCAATAAATTCTTGATATCATGCGTTAATTTTGAGCCCGTCTCATAGACTGCTTGCAGATGTGCTTGTTTTGCAAACGTTTCTTCTCGCAACTTGGCTTGATGAAAATGTTCTAACAGTTGGATGAGTAATTTGATATAAAAATAATGCGTGCCCCCGACGCGATGATACGCATAGACTGTCGTTTCAATGAATTGCGTGTCAATGACGACAGTATGTTTGGTTTTTTGCCCCAACGTTCCATTACTACTGCTGTAGGAAGAACTCCACTCAATGCCCGCAATCCACGGCAAGGTCGCCAAATATTCAAAACCGGCATCTAAAAACTGCTTAGAAGTCATATTCTTATAATTATGTGGCTGGGCGATAGAACTCAACCATTGTTCAAATGAGCTGCCCAAATTGAATAAATGCTGCACCCACATCTGTTCAATGCTGGCGGCACCGGCAAAAATTACCCATATCCAACTGATTAACAAGATAAAAAAAGCAACGCCCAATGTCATTTGAAACACCGCGAGCGGATAGCTAATGTTGGCATGATACATCATCACTAAACTGCCTAACATGAGGATGATGATAATCAATGTCAGGGTAAGCCCATGAAAAAAATCAATATTGTGTCGATATTCGATACTATCATCTGCGGAAATCAGAAAAAAGCAGCCGGGAATCAACAATAACCCATAATTCAAAAAGAGCCACTGTAACCCATTCAAACTGCTGTGAATACTGCTATCGGTGAAAAATAAAACGTGAACATTGACGATAAAAAGTTCAATGGTTAAAAACACTATCGCAGTTAAATTAATCGTTCGGTCAGCGGGTTTGACTAAATCACGTCCACCAAGCAAGCCGATGAGCACCAATTGCCATAGCGTGATCAGCCATAAGTTCATGAACGATAAGAAAAATCCGAAAAAAATAAAGAGTGCGATCAATCTTTGGGGGTTGAGAGATTCCCGCTTTCCCCACAAAGGTTGCCACAGCAAAAATGCAATGAAATGTATCAATAAAAATAGGCGTGACAATACGCTGGTCGCATCCCACCACAAAGTTAAATGGAGTGCGATTAAAATAACTCCGAGTAAACGGTATTCTTGTTTCGGTGCGATGGATAAGGTCATATTGTTCCAAAATTTAGATAATAGTCAGCCAAATCAATCAGTTGTATCGAAAAAATCCTGAAAAATTTGGCACTATCTCAAAATTAAACTGGCAGGCGCGAGGATATAGTTCAAAATATTTAATGGTGGAAATCATGAGATCAAAGCAATCATACTTGAGCATCAATTTCTTTTAATGGATTCAACATCAATATTTTAGCCAAGTTTGTGGGCATGGCTTAAAATTTGCAGCAGGTTAAAGTATTCGCCAAACAAATGCTTAGGTGTGAGAACTGCCATGCTTCAATCTGCAACGTATTATTCTACCAAATCTCTGCAACAAAAGTATCGAATGCTTGTGGTTGAGCCGGAAGAGGCGTTGGCACAAATCTTAACTAAGCATCTTGAACATTGCGGCTTTCGAGTTTTCATGGCGCGCACGGAATCAGAAGGGTTGATGTTGCTAGAACAACGGGGATTGCCGCATTTGGCGATTGTGGATGTCAAGATGGCATTGCAACCAGAATTTACTTTTTGCAAACAAATTAAACAATTTACCGATTTACCCGTAGTTATGTTAGTAGAACAGCACGATGTACCAAATTTGGAAATGACAGGCTGTTCGAGTGTGGATTTTTTAAGTATCCGTCCACTGAAGACGTTGGAACTTTTGGCGCATGTACAGCGGATTTTGCAGAAAGTAGGAAACTTTGCTTATTTATTAGATAATTATATCGAGATAGATCAGCGTTTAAGTGTTAATTTGGCGACTCGTCAAGCGATTGTGAATCATCAAGTTGTTCATTTAACTCCCATAGAAAACAAAATTTTACATATTTTAATCCGAGATGCTGGGCAAATCGTCACGACGCGGGTGTTATTGAATAAATTGGCGTTAACCAGTGAATCGTATGAAAATGGTTTAACTTCTCACCTCGCCAGTTTACGACATAAGTTAGAAATCAATCCGTTAGACCCTCAATATTTCTTAAGTCAAGCTGGTATTGGTTATTGTTTTGCTCTGATGTCTCGTCAATAGACAGATTCTTGAATTATTTGATAAATTTAAATGAGTAGCCGTGTAGGGTGAACAACGATAAACCTGTTACCCACTCTACATCTGCTACGCTTGCTAAATCATGAAGTTACGCAATTTCATCCATCAATTCTTGCGCCTTGCGTTGTTGTTCACTGT
The DNA here is from genome assembly GCA_020721025.1 of Thiomargarita sp. GTDB lineage: Bacteria > Pseudomonadota > Gammaproteobacteria > Beggiatoales > Beggiatoaceae > DYNO01. The sequence goes on from DYNO01000208.1 coordinate 3,587, forward strand.
CGCCCTCGGCAAGAATTTCGTTGAGAATATTGCGTGCAGTTTCACTGTCTTGCATATCCAAATACATTTGTGCCAAGTCAAATTTACCACTGATTTCATCGGAGGAGTCGAACGCGGCTTCGGTTTCATCGAAATCACCCAAATCGCCTTCATTCAACCGGCTCAATAACTTATCTAAATCATCTTCATCGCCTGTTGCGAAATGATTGTGGCGAGATTCCATTGTATTCAAATAAGATTCATCCTCTTCGTCAGCCGTATCAAGCGATTGCAATGGGGCAGGCTCGGTCTCATCTAAAAGTTCGGCTTCCAAACCGGCAAAATGTTCATCGTCATCCAAGGACAGATGGGTATTTTGTTGTAATGATTCAAGTGTTTGTTCCGCTTCTGCGTCTGATTCAACTGCGGAAAACTGTGTCATATCATCGTCGGTTAATTCTTCGCCTAAGTGGAATTCCTCACTTGCTTCGTCCAAACCTTCGGCACTTTCTGCTTCGATGAATGCTGCCAATTCTTCTTCCGTCATGCCCATCTCATCGCTGGCGGGGGTGAATTCAGTTTCTTCAGCGTCTGGCAACAATTCTTCTGCGCTAAAAAAATCTATTTCATCCCCCAGTTCCGGTGCGAGAGGGTCAGAAAACGCAATTTCTTCCTCATGCGGTAGCAAGTCGATAATCTCTGCTTCACCTGTTGGAATGTCTGATGTTGCAAGATGAGTTTCAGTCAATTCTGTTGGCTCACTTGTGATGCGATTTTCTTCAACCACTGCTTGTTCTGTTGCTGCCAACATTGGCGGGGGTTCTACTTTAAAATTTTCTTCAGGCACAACAGGCAATTCTGATACTTGTTCAACGGTGGCAACAGGCACAGCCGGAGTGGCGGCGGATACGGCAAATGATGAAGTTGCTGGTTGGGGGGGCACAAACAGAGCTTCACCTTCTAACGTAAAATCATCATTTAATACCGATTCGCCATCATCATCAAGTTCAAAATAACTAACTGGTTCGATACTACTTTCAAATTCTTCTTCAGATACGTCAAGCGGTTCCGGGATATTCGCAACGTCTGACGTATCGACAAATTCTGCTGCTTCATGATTTGATATAACGGGTTGAACTGTACCACTGTCTTCAGATACGTCAAGCGGTTCCGGGATATTCGCAACGTCTGACGTATCGACAAATTCTGCTGCTTCATGATTTGATATAACGGGTTGAACTGTACCACTGTCTAAAGTTTCTTGCGATACAACGTCTTTAGCAGTGGTTTCAGACTCCCCCAAGGAGGATTTCTCCAAGTCGTCTGATTCAAGCGATGATAAATCAAATTCCTCGTCTAATTCTAGTTCGCCCAATGAGTCTAAACTTAATTCATCCTCATTCGTATCTTCTAAACCGAGTGCGGAAAGGTCTGAGCCGTCGTCCGAATCGAGGTTTAAACTGTTTAGGTCGTCATCGTCTGATAATTCTGACAAAGATGAATCGTCATCCAAACCGAGCGATG
>DYNO01000209.1 GCA_020721025.1 Thiomargarita sp.
ATCAAGTCACAACCATGCCATGATCAAGTCGCAACCATGCCATGATCAAGTCACATGCGTAACTTCTATTTTTATTCAATTCTAATTCTTAAAATTGTCAATGCAATAGTGAAAATTAAGGTTCAGACCAATTTTTTACCCACCAATGCGCTAAAATATAAATTATCCGCCGTATTTACCATCAGGATTTTTTATGCCCAGTTCAGTCAATTTAGAGACGATTCGTCCGCTGCAACACGCGTTAAATCAACATCCAATTTATGAAAATTTGCACACGCTCGCCGATTTACGCCAATTTATGCGGCACCATGTGTATTCAGTTTGGGATTTCATGTCAATTGTCAAATACTTACAGCAACAAATCGCACCGACACAAGTCCCTTGGATACCGTTCGGTGATGGCAGTGTACGCAGATTTATCAATGAGTTAGTGCTGGAAGAAGAATCTGATCAGGGTTTGCCCAACGCGCAGGGAGAAGCGACATTCAGCAGTCATTTTGAATTGTATTGTACTGCAATGCGTGAAGTGGGCGCGTCCATTGAATTGCCATTAACATTCATCAAATTAGTCACCGAGCAAGGCGTACAAACTGCACTACAAAATACCTGCGTTCCGCCTCCCTCTCGCCAATTCACTCAAACCACATTTCAATTGATTGCCCAAGACAAACCCCATGTCGTTGCTGCGGCATTGGCATTCGGGCGCGAACACATCATTCCGCAAATGTTTCGTGAATTTCTCAAAAAAATGCACATCACTCCCCAACAAGCTCCCGTTTTTCATTATTATCTCAATCGACATATTCATTTAGACGAAGATTTTCATGCCCCGTTGTCATTGCGACTGCTCAATGCGTTATGTGCTGATAATACAGAGAAAATTGCTGAAGCGGAACAAGCGGCTCAACAAGCATTGCAAGCAAGAATTACCTTTTGGGATGGGGTTTTGGCAACGTTGCAGCAAAAAAATTCCTAAGTTGTATTCAGTCAAGTTATGATTTTAAATGGATTTTCTCGTTAAAATCTCACGCGTTCATTTTGTGACGGCATAATTATGATTACAGTGATCGGCAATCTCAAAGGTGGGTCGGGTAAAAGCACGGTGACGTTTAATTTAGCCTTGTGGTTGATGCGACATGGCAAGACGGTGGTCACGTATGATCTTGATCCACAATGCACTCTCTCCGATGTTGCGCATGTGCGTGCAGAAGAAAAACATCAACCCGTGCTGAAAGTTTACACCCGGTATGTCAAACCGCATTTTAAGGAAGTCGTTGAGGAATATGAAACCTTGATTGACGTGGGCGCGGCGAACATGGAAGCGATGCGGCGGGCGATTGGTCTGGCAGACCGAGTGATTATTCCCGTTTCTCCCAGTCAAGCCGATATTTGGTCAACGCAACGTTTTTTGTTGATTATTGCAGGAGAGGCTCGAAGTGATAAAAAACCGCCGGAAGTTTCTGCGTTTATCAACCGGGCAGACACCCATGTCATTGTTCGAGAAAGCGATCAAGCGGAAGAAGCCTTGCGTACTTTGCCGGGTATTCACGTTTTGAACATGCGGTTGTGTACGCGCACCATTTATCGGCGGTCATTCAGCGAAGGGCTGGCGGTGTCTGAAATTGAACCTTCCGGCAAGGCAGCGAAAGAATTTGAAATTTTTGCGCGGCATTTTTACCCAGAAATACAGTAATCAGATCAAGCAATAACTGCCAATTGTTTCAAAAAGTTGAATATCGCATTGTGTTATAATTCGGTCAATACTTTTTCATGTATTTTTGCACAAGGACGCTTCATGTTGTATGCAATTATGGCGGAAGACGCACCGTATAGTTTGGAAACGCGGCTCAAAACCCGTTCCTTACACTTGGCACGTTTAGAACAATTGAAATCGGAAGGACGCTTGATTTTAGCCGGTCCACACCCCACTATTGATTCGCCAGACCCCGGCAATGCTGGATTTACCGGTAGTTTAATTGTGGCGGAATTTACCTCGTTGGAAGATGCACAAACGTGGGCAAATGCCGATCCCTACAAAGAAGCGGGAGTTTATGCGCGAGTCACTGTGAAACCATTCAAGAAGGTATTACCCTAATGTCGGATATTCTCACACAATTACAACAAAATTTACAAACGCTCGCCCCCACGCATTTGGAAGTGGTTGATGATGAACAACATCATATCGGACATCATCATGAAGGTGGAGGACATTTCACAGTCACGGTGGTCAGTCCACAATTTTCGCAACAAAGTTTGGTACAACGGCATCGCATGGTATTTGCCGCGGTTGGGGATTTGATGCCCAATTCCATTCACGCCCTGAGTATTCGTGCCTATACCCCTGAAGAATTTTCACACTAATTTTTGAGCCACTTATCGTTATTTATTAAGGAGTTGTACATGTTAAAACCGATACTGCAAACTTGTGTCGTTTCTTGTTTCATGCTTGCCTCTTTTTCCGGTTTCGCTAATTCTTCACCTCCCGTCGCCAAGGTCAATGATAAAACGTTGACTCAAAAAGATTATGACGATTACATCGCAATCCGGGCAGAACAAGTGCGTGATACCAAACCGGTCGATCCAAAAGTAATTATCGAAGGCATGGTCAATCGTGAATTGGTGGTGCAGGATGCGCTGAAACAAGGCGTTGATAAAACCGAAGATTTTGCAAAAAAATTGGACGCGATTCGTGGCAGCATGTTGGCAGAAATTGCCGTGCGTCAATACGTGGATAAACACCCCATCGACGATGCCGCACTGAAAAAGCGTTATGACGAAATTATTCCGCAAGTTCAAATGCCCAAAGAGTACAAAGTGCGTCACATTTTGGTTGATACCGAAGATGCTGCCAAGGCGATTTCCGCGGATTTGGATGCGGGCAAAAAATTCGCAGATTTGGCAAAAGCTCAATCGAAAGATGATGAATCGAAAGAAAAAGGGGGCGATTTGGATTGGGTGACGGTCGAAGCAGTGGCATTTGGTGGGGAATTGGCAGCGATGGAAAAGGGCAAGCACACCCTGACTAAGACTAAATTTGGTTGGCATGTGGTAATGTTGGATGATACACGCGACAGCCCCGCTCCGCCGTTTGAAAGTGTGAAAAACAATCTCAAAACAATGATGCAATCCGAGTTGTTGCAAAAATACATCGGTGAATTGCGTAAATCTGCGAAGGTGGAAGTTTTGAAGAAGGATGAAGAAAAACCAGCGGAATCGAAAGAACCCGAGAAGACTGAAGCTCCTGCGAAATAGTTGTTAATATTCAGCTATTTTCATTCAACTTTGGCTAGAGATGCAAACCTGTCAGGTTTCTGAAACCTGATAGGTTTAAGACAATCATTGAATCTGTGAATTTGCCACCGCCGCTAATCCGAGCAACACCAATTCGGGCACATAATTCATATCATTCGGTAACAAGGGTAACAATTCTTCTGCCCCGCCGCCGGTCAAAATCACTGTTGTTTCAGTTTGTTGTCGCAATTGTGCCACGATGTAGTGAATCAATCCCACGGTTGCATACAAACATCCCCATTGAATGCCATCTGTGGTATTGGTCGCCAATAAATGCGGGGAAGCTGTCGGTTGCTGAAATAATTGAGCTAACGCATCGGTTTGTTTTAATAGAATTTGTTGCATCGTGAGATTGCCCGGCGCGATTAATCCTCCCACATAATGATTATCTTGTGTCAACACATCAACCGTTATCGCTGTGCCACAATCAATTACGCAAAGTTGCCCCGTCGTTTGCCATGTCGTTTGCCATTGCCGAGCCGCAATCACTGCCAACCAGCGATCCACTCCCAATTGCTCTGGAAGGTCATAATGGTTGTAAATGCCTGCGTGTTGTTTGGCTGACTGCACCCAATTTACGTTTAATTGCCAGTGTTGTTGCGCCCAATTATCGAATTCTTCAGTAATTTTCTTTCCCGCCACATTTGCAGCCCATATCGCCGCCGGTCGCGGTAAATCATGCCACAGTTGCTGAAATAATTCGTGTTTATTCGCAACTGTTTGATGCGATTTTGCTTGTTGTGGACTCCATGCACCATTGAGACATGTTGCCCATTTGAGACGGGTATTTCCTATATCTATCAATAACATCATTCACCACGCTTTCGACCACGGCGTAGTTTTATGCGTTTCTTCCCGTAGCCGCGCATCTGCCCCGACCCACACTTCCACCCATCGCCCAAATAACCACAGCAAATCTGATAAGCGATTGAGATACACCAATAAATGCGGATTCACGGATTCGCCAGATTCATGCAATTTGACCACTTGACGTTCGGCGCGCCGACAGACGGTACGGGCAACATCTAACGCGGCTGAGGCAGGATGTTCGCCGGCAATTGCCCAATCAAGCAAAATTCCTTCTATTTTTTCAATCTGTTGCACTTGCACAGTCAGATGATCAACTGTATCTTGAGTAATTTTAGACGCATTTTTTTTGCGATGGTTGGGAACGGCTAATTCTCCGGCAACTGTGAATAATTCTCGTTGTAACTGTTTGAGTGATTCGGCAATTTCACCTTCAGCACACCACGCCCGCGCCACTCCGAGATGCGCACCCAATTCATCTACTGCACCACAGGCTTCAATGCGTAAATCACTTTTTGATACGGCATCTCCGCCAGCAAGGGTGGTTTGTCCGGCATCGCCGCGAGTGGTTGAAATACTTGACATTTTTCTTCCTTGTTGATAGACGGAGAAGGTTTAAATTAAAATTTACTGCGTTGTTTGAATCAGAACACAATGTCATGATAAGAAATTATTTCAAATAAAACAAAGAGATTCTCGTTTCTCGTTCCCATGCGCCGCGTGGGAATGCAGTCCAGACGCGCCAGCGTCACCGGTTCAAATTTTCTCGTTCCCATGCGCCGCGTGGGAATGCAGTCCAGACGCGCCAGCGTCACCGGTTCAAATTCTATGAGTTCAACAATTTGTATTCATTCCTTCACTTCAACGGAGCGACAATTTTTCATCAAGATGATAAAAAGCAATCAGTTAGAAATTATCACGCGTGACGCTGGCGCGTCTGGACGGCATTCCCACGCGGCGCATGGGAACGAGGAA
>DYNO01000210.1:0-1859 GCA_020721025.1 Thiomargarita sp.
CCCACACCGAGTTATGTGCATATTTACGAAAGACATCTTGGTATGATTCTGTGACAGGTGACACAATGTTGTACAATAGAATCCAACTAAGTGTAGCTAATTTGGTAACAGGAACTAACTCATGAGATAGCGGTTCTAATATTCCACGCGATTCATCTGTATGATGCTTGGCTTTATTATCCCGATTTATGTAGTATTACCGAATGATGTTCTAAAATTTCATCAAGACTGCGCCCCACGTAAATCCCCCGCCGATGGCTTCTAATAATAAAGTTTGTCCCCGCTGAATTCGCCCGTCTCGGACTGCAATATCAAGGGCTAAGGGAATCGATGCGGCAGAAGTATTGCCATGTTTATCAACGGTGACAATGATTTTATCCATCGGTAGTTTAATTTTACGGGCGATTGCTTGAATGATGCGGATATTGGCTTGATGTGGGATCATCCAGTCGATATCGTTGACGGTTAACTGATTGGTTTTTAACATGTCATCTGCTAATTCACTCAAGGCACTGACGGCAAATTTAAACACTTCTTGCCCATTCATGCGAGTAAAACCACAACCGTGAATTTGATTTTGTGCCACTGTTCCCGGTACGCAGAGAATATCCTTGTATTTACCATCGGCATGTAATTTGGTGGAAAAAATTCCTGCGGTATCACTGGCTTCCAATATCACCGCTCCCGCCCCATCGCCAAATAAAATACTGGTACCGCGATCATTCCAATCTAAAATTCGTGAATACACATCCGCGCCAACCACTAACACCCGTTTTGCCGCGCCGGATTTGATGAATTTGTCCGCAGTTACTAGGGCATACATGAAACCACTACAAACCGCTTGCACGTCAAACGCTGGCGCGCCATGATTGCCCAAACGCGCTTGTAATAAACAGGCGGTGCTGGGATAAATCAGATCGGGTGTGGTTGTTCCCACAATGATTAAATCTAATTCATCTGCGCTACAATTTGCCATTTCCATTGCCCGGCGCGCGGCATGTTCTGCCAAATCGCAAGTGCCTTCTGTGTCCGCGGCAATATGGCGTTGTCGAATTCCTGTGCGTTCAACTATCCATTCATCATTCGTATTTATTTGAGTTTCGAGTTCTTTGTTGGTCACGACGCGCGCAGGAAGATAGCTTCCCGTGCCAATGATACGAGAAAAGAGCGAGCAAGATACTTGATTCACCGAAATATATCCTTTCTGACGTGCTGGGTGAGATGGTAGCTGATGAGATTTGCTGGAACGAACTCGCCATGTTAAACCATGACATCTAGGTTGATTGACGTTAAAAAGCTGTCACTTCTTCATTGAGAACTTCAACGTGGTTGCCTTGTTGGGTGAGCAAGAAGAGACCGTGTTTTTTAACTTCTTCAATCAATTCCTTATAGGTGACTAAACTGGCAATCCCTGCATACATTTTATACTTCTTAAAATAAGGTAGAACTTTGTGAAAATTAGGAATTTTGCGTTGCAACATGGTATCGACCAAGCTCAGATGTGCCTTAGTTTTCACTTCAAGCATGATTAGGGTATCACCGTTGACCAACACAATATCAAATTCATCTTGCACACCCCCACGTTCCCCACCTAAGTTACGATGTACCCATTGAAATTGAATATTCCCCACCACAGGTCGGTGCGACAAACTGCGATAAAAAAATTCTTCCGCCACTTGTCCTTGATTGTTGACTGTGCCCCCCACCATTTCAGAGAGCTTTTTGAGTTGCGCATCCGTTTTAGCGAGTTGCTTGTCGGTCTTAGCAAGTTGTGCATCCGTTTTAGCGAGTTGCCTGTCAGTTTCAGCAAGTTGTGCGTCTGTCTTAGCAAGTTGTGCGTCTGTCTTAGCAAGTTGGGC
>DYNO01000210.1:1959-5060 GCA_020721025.1 Thiomargarita sp.
GCGTCTGTCTTAGCAAGTTGGGCATCGGTTTTGGCAAACTGTTCTTCGAGAAGGGCAAAACGCCGATCTGCAAGCGCAAAACGCCGGTCTGCCTCAGCAATGGATTTTTCCAATAGTGCATCAATTCTGTCAATTCTCGCACCCGCTTCAGCAGACCGCTCTGCAACACGAGCAAAACGCCGATCCGCCTCAGCAATGGATTTTTCCAATAGTGCGTCAATTCTGTCAATTCGCGCATCCGCTTCAGCAGACCGCTCTGCAACACGAGCAAAACGCCGATCCGCCTCAGCAATGGATTTTTCCAATAGTGCATCAATTCTGTCAATTCGCGCATTCGCTTCAGCAGACCGCTCTGCAACACGAGCAAAACGCCGATCTGCCTCAGCCACTGATTTTTCATGGTTGACTGCCAAACGAGCCACTAAATCTCTTAATTCTTGATCTGTCATCGCCTTTAACCATTGATTTTGTTTATGTTACTATATGATGGTCAGTTACAGGTCAGAACAGACCAAAAATTTATGTCGTCAAAAGTTGCGCTAACTGATGACTGATGCGCGCCGGCACATTTTTTTCCACTTCCATAATCGCTTCACGAATGGCGTAGGAAAAACCAATTGTATCAGCACCACCATGACTTTTAATCACAATACCACGTAATCCCAATAAACTTGCCCCATTGTAACGACGGTGATCGATCTTGTGGCTGAAGTTTTTTAAAATTGGCAAGGTCAACAATCCCAAGGTACGTGACCAAAGGCTTTGTTTCAAAGATTTTTTTAAATAAAAACTGATCAATTTTGCAGTACCTTCACTGCTTTTTAAGGCGACATTTCCTAAAAAACCATCGCACACCACCACATCAACCGTGCCCTTGAAAATATCATCGCCTTCGATGAAACCAACGTAATTGATAATTGGGCTGTCGGTCAATAATTTTGAGGTTTGTTTAACTCGCTCATTTCCTTTTATTTTTTCCTGCCCAACGTTTAACAAACCGACCGTCGGATTTTCGATATTTTCCACCGCGCTGGTTAAAACCGATCCCATCACGGCAAATTGAAACAAGTGTTCCGCAGTACTATCGACATTCGCCCCCAAATCTAACATGTGCGTCGGATGTTCTCGCATGGTGGGCATGGCAGTGATAATCGCGGGGCGATCAATGCCGGGTAAAGTTTTCAAGACATAACGGGCGGTTGCCATCAATGCCCCAGTGTTGCCCGCGCTCACACACGCATCGGCTTGTTGTTCCTTGACCAAATTAATTGCGACGCGCATGGAGGAATTTTTTTTGTTACGCAACGCATGGGAGGGCGATTCATCCATTGCCACTACTTCAGTCGTGTGGTGAATTGAGAGCCGCTGATGTAAATGGGCAGGTTGCGATCCCAAGGCGTGTTTTAAAGTCGTGGCATCTCCCACCAAAATCAGGTGTAAGTGCTTATATTCATTTAAGATTTGTAACGCAGCGGGGACTACGACCGGGATGCCGTAATCTCCACTCATCGCATCTAAGGCAATGCGGACACTCAATTAATCTTCCTTCGTGGCAATGACTTTACGTCCTTTATAATAGCCATCCTTCGTGACGTGATGACGACGATGCACTTCATCAGTTTCTTTGTCAACAGATAAGGTTGGACCGGTCAAAGCATCGTGAGCCCGACGCATACCACGTTTGGAAGGGGTTTTGCGATTTTGTTGCACTGCCATGATTTCAAACTCCTGTTACTGTGAACTCAAATGTTCGTTATTTTTTGTAGATAGAGTGGGTTAAAAGTTTTTCGATTTGTTGCTCAACTATTTCTGCAATTTGAATTCTGTCCACTATTAAACTTCCTTCAGCCCCAATATTTGTTATTTCAGACAAAAACTCAGAGATATTAAGTTGGGAAGTTACTGCAATAACAACGAGATGCCCCGCCAATAGTTCATCCGCTGCTTGTTTGGCTTCAAATAGTGAATAATCAAGGTGCTTTCTCAGTAACTTATTGAAAGCAATCGGATTAAATCCTTTATGCCAGTCGTAAAAAATGATTTTTTCCATACTTGCATTACTAAAAGTCAAAAAGCGATTCTACAACTTATTTCTTAAACGATTTTAATGCTGCAAATGGATGATATTTCTCTTCAGAATTATCGGATAAGGCATATTCATTCACTGGGCAAACTTCATGTTTCGGCACCAGTGGAATCGCTAAAATCAATTCATTTTCAACAAGTTCTCGCATTGTCACAGTGGCAGTATGCAAGGTCAACGCGTCAACTTCATCGGGGAGCGTTTCTTCTTCGGCTTCATTCGATAAAATCATTAATGATACGGTGTTATCAATGTGCCACTGCATGGGTTGTAAACAACGTTGACAAATCATGGGTAACGTGGTTTTTATCCAACCGCGAATCATCGGACGTTGGGCTTCGTCTAAACTAAACAGCCACTCAAAAAATACTTCACCGTCAGTAGCGCACAAACTCTCGTGAATCCGCTGCATTGCTGCGAGTGCGAATTTTCCTTGCACCAAACGATGTTGATGGGCGAGACGTAATGGGTCGATGGCGAGGGGTAGTTCTTCTAACATAAGCGAAAAATTATATATCAATTGCTAGGTTGTGTCAAATTCAGAGGGCAGATGACAGAAAACTGAGGGCGGACAAATCCAATTGGTTATGAGTAAGTTATCATGTGCATCGCAAAAAGAGTATTCAAATCTGTCAGGTTTCAGCAAACCGGTTCAGATGAGCTTTTTATCGCTTCCCAGCTATCGTTCAAAGCCATTGACTTAAGGGAAAATAGGCAAAAATTGGTGTTATTCAAGAACTCAAATTCAAACAACGAAATTTTACCAAACACGGTCATGATGAGAAATAATTTCAAATAAAACAAAGAGATTCTCGTTCCAATGCTCCGCGTTGGAATGCAGCCCAGACGCTCCAGCGTCACTGGTTCAAATTTGATGAGTTCAACCATCTGTATTTCGCTCTCCATTTCGGCGGAGCAACAATTTTTCATCAATATGGTAAAAAGCAATGAGTTGGAAATTATCACGCGTGACGCTGGAGCGTCTGGACTGCATTCCAACGCGGAGCATTGGAACGAG
>DYNO01000211.1 GCA_020721025.1 Thiomargarita sp.
CATCAGAATCTTGTTGACTAAACCATGCCAACGTATGATTCCAACAATGTCGATAATGACCACAGGATTTCTCAAAATAATCAAGCTGATCGGGCTTGGGTCGCAATTCTACTTTGTGTGCCAATAACATAAAAATCCTGTAAATAAACAGCAACCTAAGTTATCTGTTGTCAAGTGTTATGGTAACAGGACGGAGCCCACATTCACATTGCATTTTCCTAGTTTCGTAGGAACAAGCTTTTCTTGCCACCTAATTCTGGGTTGAGTGCCACAATTTAGGGGCAGGTTTTAGGGGTAGAGAACGCTGATTTTCAGCACGCAGAGTAAACCTATCGCCATCTTCTTTCCTCATCATCGTCATCAATAAATTCTTCGTCTTCATCCTCAATTTCTTCAAAATCATCATCGTCAAAGTCATCATCATATTCGTCATCTTCGGAAAATTCTTCAGGCATTTCTAATTTATCTTCCTCATACAAGCGTTTGCAGATGATAAACTTTTCTTCACTGTCTGCCGCGGCATAGATTTCTTCATCGCATTCGCCGCCCGCGCCCGTTTCATAGGTTGCTGTTTGATGACCGTTTTCTGAGATTGCAACCACATATTCCCCAACTTGTTCGTTCAATCCGAAGGACACGATCATTGTCGCTGTTTCTTCTAAAACATCGGTCAAAATTTCCCAACAATGAAAACCACTCGTCACACCACCCACGATATTGAATTGCAAACTATTTTTACCTTCAGTCGTTACGTCCCCCACGTAGCAATTTTGAAATATTTCCAGAGCTTCTTCCTCAATACCCAAGGTATTTAACCAGGTGAGCAAGGCGGGTTCTTTTTGATACACTGCATCAAATTTGTTGAGCAATCCTGCGATTTCATCACGCGCCTTCACTGTGTTGAATTCACATTGCACTTGAAAATTAACTTCTGACATGGTATTTCCTTTTCAGCGAGAAATGAGAGAGTCGCAAATTAGCTTGATTTTATTTATTTTTTCGAGATAGACCGCTGTCAAGATAACGTAAAACGCAAGTATTCAACCAACGGCATCATGAAAGGTATATTGTCACATAAACTTATGACAGATTGATTGGGAACTGCAACATGTTTTATCTTGAGCCGCGCAAAGTCGTGGGATTCGTAGTGTTCGGAGTGGAATATAAAACGTTAGGAATGACGCAGTTGAGCGAAAATCTATATAATTGAGGAACAAATACCGCGAGATTACATCACGCGACTTAGACTTTATCGGCAATTTCTTTATCAAATAAGCGTGTTCATCGACATAAGATATTTTGATAAAACCAGAGGATAATATGAAAAACTTTTTGAAATACAGTTGGTTTATCTGCGTGCTGTTTGGGTATCAGGCGGACGCAAACGTGATACAAACCGAAGCGGTGCCGGGCGGAGTGGTGGAATTTCAACTCAATTTCTCCAGCGAAACCCCTCCAACGGTCATGTATGCCGGACATCAAGCCGCTGTGATTCGAGATCAACAAGGCTGGCGCGCCATTTTAGGAATTCCCCTGTCTGCCAAAGTTGGCACGCATAGTTTTGAAGTGAATGGCAAACAATTCAATTTTGAAGTACAAGACAAAGCCTATCCCACGCAACATGTCAAGCTGAATAATAAGCGCAAAGTCAATCCCAATTCTGAAGATATGCAACGGATTACGCGTGAAAAACAGCAAATTTCCGCCGCGCTGTCGCAACCGTGGACTGATTGGATCGGGGAGGCAACCTTGCCCTTGCAAAAGCCGGTCGACGGCAAGTTAGGGAACGGACGTTTTGGGTCTCGGAGGGTTTTTAATGGACAACCACGCCAACCGCATACGGGTTTAGACATTACCGTCGCCCAAGGTACGCCCATTCTCGCCCCCGCCGATGGAGTGGTAGTTGATGTCAATGATTATTTTTTTAATGGCAATACCGTCTTTCTCTCGCACGGGCAAGGGGTAATGACCATGTATTGTCATCTGAATGATTTCGCAGTGCAAGCGGGGCAACAGGTGCGACGCGGCGACGTTTTAGGCACGGTGGGCAAAACTGGGCGAGCCACCGGACCGCATTTACATTGGGGAGTGTGGATGAATCATACGTGGGTCAACCCAGAATTAGTCACTGATTTTTAATCCATCCTTCAATTCGCACGTTATGGAAAGTCATGCAACTCACACTTACATTACCAGACACGCTTGTACAACAACTAAAATCTATTCCTGACAGTGACAACTTTGTACGGGAAGTTTTACAAAATGCAGTGAAAGAGTACGCTCGCCCTCCCTCAAAGTGGTCTAAAATGGCTGAACGTATTGAGCAAAATGCAATCGAATTAGGCGATTATACGCTTCAGTTTAAGCACGATATGCAAATGATACGTGAAAACTTCCAGTTACGGGACGAGGCATGAATTACCTACTTGATTCCAATACCGTCTCGGACTTGTACAATCGAAGTTCCCCACTACACGAACCAATACGTCGCCACCTTGCAACGTTGACCGATGAAGATCAACGTTAAATCCGCCTTACCAAAGAACATTTGTGACACAACCAACGATGCCAATAAGCCCCCCGATGCTGCCAAATTGGTATTCATAAAGACCGTCGCCACAATATTCGCATTGTTGACGCTGCTGATCGACAACAACGATCCACCGTTAAAGCCAAACCATCCGAACCAAAGTGTCATCGCACCCACTGTCGCTAACGGTAAATTTGCCCCCGGCATTGCATTGACTTGTCCTTCTCGCCCATACTTTCCTCTACGAGCTCCAAGTAATAACACGCCTGCCAATGCCGCTGCGGCACCGGTCAAATGCACCACGCCCGATCCGGCGAAGTCTTTGAATCCCATCACATCTAAGAAGCCATGTCCCCATTTCCAATACCCTTCGACAGGATAGATAAAGCCCGTCATCACGATAGCGAAGAAGATAAACGCCCATAATTTCATTCGTTCCGCCACCGCGCCTGAAACAACCGACATCGCTGTGGCAACGAAGACGACTTGAAAGAAGAAGAAAGCACCCTCTGCGATATTGACCTTGCCTGCCGTAACCTGTTCGACTGTGGCGTAACTGGCTTTTCCTTCAGACATAAATTGTAATAGATGATTGAAGTTTGGGATAACGCCTCCCGCCGGTGAGCCATACATGAGGTCATATCCGATAAACATGTACATGACACCCGCCAAGGCGTATAACACGATGTTCTTGGTCATAATTTCGGCGGTATTCTTGGCACGCACTAAGCCTCCTTCGAGCATTGCGAAGCCGGCTGCCATGAACATGACCAATGCGCCACAGATTAATAAGTACAACGTGTTGATGACATAGTTGGTTTCTAACGGTGAAAGTACCACATTGACATCCATTGATGAATCCTCCGTATCTAAGAGTTGAAGTTCAAAGGGGGCAATAAGTCGTTTATTTTAAAAGTTAAACTGTTTGTTTCTGCGAGTCAAACGGCTCGTTCCTGCGGGTCAAATAAATCATTCCCGCCTGTCAAACGGATCGTTGCTGCGAGTGGAATAAATCGTTCCCGCCTGTCAAACTGGTCTTGTCATAATTGAAAATGAATATTCAGCAGGAATCATTGAACCAAAAAAATATCGACAAGTCCAAACTCACGGGGGTGGACTCGTCGATATTGCCAAACTAAGCAGTGTAGAGAGGGTTACAACACATAGCCGCGTTCATCGTGCAGCGACATGTCCAAACCTTGTGATTCTTGTTCTTCGTCAACCCGTAAACCGAGGATCATGTCGATCAGCTTGAGAATGACAAAGCTCATCACGCCGCTGTAAACTAGGGTGGTGAGGACACTGATGCCTTGAATGGTGAGTTGTGAGGAGATGGTCATGCCACTTGCAAGCCCAATACCGCCAAATTCTGCTGCGGCAAAGACTCCAGTAAGCATGGCACCGATGATTCCCCCGACTGCGTGAACGCCGAAGACATCGAGGGAGTCGTCATAACCAAAGATACGTTTGAGCTTGGTGGCGGAGAGGAAGCAGATAATTCCAGCCGCGGCACCAATGGCTAATGCGCCGATGGGACCGGCGGTGCCTGACGCAGGGGTGATGGCAACGAGACCGGCAACTGCGCCTGATGCGATACCTAATGCACTGGGTTTGCCGTGGGTCATCCATTCAACGAGCATCCATGAGAGGGCGGCGGTGGCGGTGGCGATTTGGGTGACTGCCATTGCCATTCCCGCAGTACCGTTGGCGGCGAGCGCGCTTCCTGCGTTGAATCCGAACCATCCTACCCATAACATGGACGCGCCGATAATGGTGTAGGTTAAGTTATGGGGGGGCATGGCGACATGGGGATAGCCGCGTCGTTTGCCGAGTACGAGGGCTGCGACTAAGCCTGCAATCCCTGCATTGATGTGAACGACCGTACCACCGGCGAAGTCAAGTGCGCCAAGTTTCATGATCCAACCGCCTCCCCAAACCCAATGGCAGATGGGGGCGTAGATGAGGACGAGCCAAAGTGCCATGAAGATCAGCATGGCGGAGAATTTCATCCGTTCTGCGAATGCGCCAACGATGAGGGCGGGGGTGATGATGGCGAAGGTCATTTGGAAGGTCATGAAGACCATTTCTGGGATAGTGCCAGAGAGGGTGTCGGGTTTGATGCCTGCGAGGAGGGCTTTGTCTAACCCGCCAATCCATGCGTTATATTCGCCGCCGTCGGTAAATGCGAGGCTATAGACGAAGATTGTCCAGAGTACCGTCATCAATGAGGTAATGGCGAAGCATTGCATGAGTACCGAGAGGACGTTCTTGCTGCGTACCATGCCGGCGTAGAATAGCGAGAGTCCGGGAATGGTCATGAATAATACCAATGCGGTAGAAGTCAGCATCCATGCGGTATCGCCAGCGTTAAGTGTGGGGGTTGCCGCGTCTGCCCATGCGAGTTGTGACGTGAAAACCGCGAGTGTGGTGAGAAGTGTTTTAGCTAGGATGTGCATTATTTTTGTCCTCTTATAGAACCGATTTGACATCTTCAAACTCAGTAAAAAAGTAAAGTTTAAAAAT
>DYNO01000045.1 GCA_020721025.1 Thiomargarita sp.
TACAATAGTGGTTATCAATCGACAAATCTATAAACGATTTAGGAACACTATATCAAAATCTTTTTGCTTTTTCCCTATTTAATTCATCGCTAAAATAACTCTTCTTGCACAACTTGACTGAGAACGCTATATTTATGGTAATATGATATCGATAGCTTGGTTTACCACGCAACAACCTCAAAAATGGGTTGACCCAAAGGAGACATTTATGTCGAAAATCATTTCAATTCAAACAGATAGCCATGATCCGGTGTGTCGCCCCATTGCAGAACCGGAACGTTCATTATGGCGAAAAGTGATTGATAATATTGCCAATCATTGTCGTTCTCGCTCGTTATTTGTGCTGCATTACTGTACTGGATGTGGTGCGATTGAATTGCCACCGGCGATCACCTCGCGCTTTGACTCAGAGCGTTTGGGTATTCAACCGATGGTCACGCCGCGCCAAGCCGATTTATTGTTAATTACTGGCTACTTATCTATTAAAACGCTGAAACGTGTGATTTTGACCTACGAACAAATGCAGTCACCTAAGTATGTGATTGGCTTCGGTTCATGCACAATTAACGGCGGAATGTATTGGAATAGCTATGCGACCGTGAAACAATTGCGCCATTATATTCCTGTGGATATGTACATTGCGGGGTGTATGCCGCGCCCGGAAGCGGTGCAACAAGGTTTTTTGCAACTCATGGAGCGCATTGATCAAGGTAACGCACGGAGTTGGCAGGAATATTATAAAAATTATGACGAATATCTCGGCAACCAGCAGGCATTATTTGGGACGGATTGGCACACCCCCACCGATGTTATCGCCGAAGCCAAACATTATCAATTAATGACTGATAAAACGACGGGAGAACACACCAAGCAATTGGATAAATTCGCTTCACAATATCTTACTCGCTCGATTCAAGGGGCTGAATTTCCCCGTCAGGAGCATGTCGCATGACTCAATTACCCGAACGTTTAGCCTTAGTTTTCAAAGAAATCCCGCACTTAACTGTCGAATCAACGGGCGCGCGACGGTTGCGAGTCAAATCCCGTCCCGAAGCCCTGCCTGCCTTGTTGGGATTGCTGAAAAATCAAGCCGGTTACGTGCATTTGTCCGCGATTTCTTGCGTCGATTGGCACGAGACCGATGAATTTGAATTGGTATATCACTTGTGGTCTTACGAGTTGCAAATGTTGGTTTCGGCGCACATCGACATTCCTAAAAAACCGGGACGCTATATCACTGTACACGATATTTATACGCCGGCAGCATTTTTTGAGCGCGATATTCATGAAATGTATGGCGTTTACTTTGAAGGTTCTCCCAATTTAACCCCCTTTATCCTGACAGAGTGGCAGGGGCCCCCGCCGATGTTAAAATCATTTGCGACGGAACAATATGCGCGGGAAACGTTTGAATCGGTAGATTATTCGCCGGAATGGCTGCAAGAAATTGAAGCGCAGGGCGGAAAATTTGTACAATGAAACGGTATCGCCCGGATACGCATATCGCTTGCGATTGAGAAAAATTTGGGCATTTTTTAATTTATATTCTTCAATTCCAATGTATCTCAATGAGTTGCTATTTCAATGTTTAAATAATTTCCTGAATGAGACTTGATTACACAAATGCGGGATGGACTATGCCATATCGTCGATTTTTTCGCTATCCAACTGACATTCCAATAGAAATTTCTGTATCCGAGAAACAGTTATCAAAACGCAAACAACTGCATAATGTCAGCCTCGGTGGAATTTCTTTTAAAGCAAGCTGTTGCTGGAGTCAAGACACGATATTGAATATTCGGATTCCTTTTGTAAAACCACCCTTTGAAACAACCGGAAAGGTGGTGTGGTGCCGACGGCAAGATGATCTTTTTTATGTGGGAGTCGAATTTTTGCAGACCGAAGATACATTTACGGTGCGCATGGTGGAACAAATTTGTTTAATTGAACAATATCGCCACCAACAAGCCGCACAGGGCAGAAAATTAAATTCGGAAGAAGCCGCAATGGAGTGGATTAATCGCTATGCTGCTGATTATCCACCACTTGATGCTTTTGTCTAGGGAAGACGCACCGGACTGATTTGTTCATGCTCACTGGCAAGAATTAATGCAACAATTTCAAGCGATTGCTCCTTAGTATTCAAACTTTCTAAATAAATTCTGACCGCCTTGGGTAGCGATAACCGCTCCTTACCCGACCATTCGTCCAGCCATTCCGAATCGCTTTCAATTTGTTTATTCAAATCATAGTATTCAAAATGAACCTTATAACCTTCAAAAATCAACAGAGGTTCTTCAATATTCTCTAAATTATCAGTCGGATCCGAGGCAAACGCAGGCACCGTGCGCAACTCCAAACCCCCTTCTTTTTCCTGATTGGGTGTTAATCGCCATGCGGTCAATGCGGGCTGTCGTCCGGGCGAAACCACCGAAACCCATTGTAATTCATCTTCTTTTCCGTCAAAAAAAATCGTGCGCTTGTTTTCATCCTTATTCAAATAGCTGTGGGGATAAGCCCCTTCTAACGCTCGTTCTATTTGCAACAATGCCAACATCTGATCCAAATCTTCATCTAAACGTTTGCTGGAATTCTGCCAACCGCTCATCACTACATTCATACCAATTGTTAAACTCAATAACACTATCGTTGAAATTGACAAAGCAACCAAAGTTTCCAATAAGGTAAAACCACGAGAAGAAAAACGCAACACGATGAGAGGCATAAGATTCTTTGATATAATTGGATGATTACGAACCGGATACAATGTAACCATTAGCTTGAGCGAGAATTCGTGACAGTCAACCTGCTGCCGGCGAAAAACTTTTTTACTATGATACCGATACGCTATTTTACTTTCAAAATTCAACTGTTGGTGCTTGCTCTGAATCTTGCTGCGATTGTGGCAGTCAGCGCGGCAGATAAATCGACAATCATTTATAAATATGTCGATGATAACGGTGTGTTGCACTTAACCAATAAAAAACCCAAAAAAGAATCAGATAACGTTTTATATTCACGCAGTTACATGGTTCAAACTTACACGCCACCGCCACCTTTGGCATTGATTTCGCTATTGGCATTTCCCCCCCCAATTGCAGTTGCAAAGGAGCGGAAAATTGCCCCTGCGTCCTTGCCCAATAAAGTCAGCAAAAATCTGAGTAAAAACGAATATTCTCCTTGGATTCAAGCGGCTGCGACTCGTTACCGTCTGCCAGAAGCCTTGCTACACGCGGTCATTCAGGTGGAATCGAATTATAATCCAAATGCCGTTTCTCCCAAAGGGGCAACAGGATTAATGCAACTGATGCCGGGAACCGGTAAACAATATGGCGTGACGGAACTCACTGATCCACAAAGCAATATTGAAGGTGGTGCGAAATATTTGCGGTTTTTGCTTGATTTGTTCAATCAAGATTTATCATTAGCCCTTGCGGGTTATAATGCGGGTGAAAATGCAGTGAAGCGTTACAATAATACTATTCCACCTTATGCAGAAACGCAGGATTATGTTAAGAAAGTCACGCAGTTATATCAACAAAATCTCGCCAGCTTGCCCGCCACGTCGTTGTATGAATAATATTTGAACTTTCGACCGTAGCTCATTGATTTCACAACAATTATTAACCAATTTCGACCCAAACATGCCCAGTCAACCTTCCAAAATCTTAGAAACTTTTGATAATCCTAATAGTGAACGGGATTATACGATTCACATCCGGATGCCCGAATTTAGTTGTTTATGCCCAAAAACGGGACAACCGGACTTTGCGACGTTATTTTTAGATTATGTGCCGGATAAAACTTGTATCGAGTTGAAATCATTGAAGAATTATATCTGGTCATTTCGTAATGAAGGCAAATTTCATGAAGCGGTGACCAACGAAATTTTAGATCACCTCGTTCATGCTTGTCAGCCCCGTTTTATGCGGTTACGTGGGGAATTTAATGTGCGTGGTGGCATTGATACAACGGTGGTTGTTGAATATCGCGCGCCCAAATGGATTGCTCAAGCAGTGGTTAATTTACCCTAGATTGGTAATTTAGGTTGTAAATCAATCGGTTAAGGTGATTTGTGCTTTCACACTGTCAGCAGTCGATAACCGTGAGATATTCACACGTTGCACTTGAATGGCGAACTGATTTTGTAATAGTGCTAACCAAGTAACCAGTTCTGTGAAACTGATTTGTTCAATATTGACTTGTACTTCAGCATCACTTTTTGGTTCAAGACGTTTGGTCAATTTTGCTAACGGTTCTGTTTGCAGACTGCGCTCAATCGTGGGTAATAGCGGCTGAGTTTTTGAATTATTTACATTTTTGGCACGCAGTTGTTGAACTTGTTGCGCGGCTGTTTGCATCCAAAGTAAGGTGGCTTGTTGTGCAGTGACTCGATTTTTCAGATCGTCGCGCGCTTGATTTAAAGGCTGCCATAATAAAAAATATGTTAATAATCCAATCGTTAGCAACGTCCCTCCCAGTAATACCCGCTGTTCACGTAATTCTAATTGCTGAAACCAAGCGAAAAATTGCATCATTGGTTTTTAATTCGCATTTGAGATTTTGGTCTCAATTGAAATGAGAAAAAGGTTGAAGCGTGCTCAACGGGTTGATTTTATTCGCAGTAATTTATTAACACAAGTTGAGGATGGATTATACCTCGCCTACTTTTTCCATGTTAATGCTGGCATCCAACGATTTGATATCCTTGTGTGGTACAAATAAACCAAATCCCATTTTACGCCCATCGCCTAAGCCATGTTGTTGTAAAATAATTGAATCTTCTGGTTTTAAGTCGGCTATCATCAAGCTACGAGTGAAAATATTTCCTTGTGGATGCTTGAAATAGTGGTTTTTGCCGCATAAAACTTTGCGACATTCTATCCCTAGTTTTTTCAAAGTATCAACGGATTGTTCCAAAAAGTCATCCTCTGTTTGCTCTGCATTGGCTTGCACATAACGTGCAAATAATACAGGGGTTGGTGACAATGGTTTTTGTGACGCTTTGCCCACTTTGAGCAAATAATTGTCGATATTCAAGCTGCTACCACGCAACACTTGGGCTTCAAACACTCGGTGCAATGGCAGTCGTAACACTAATTTATTACGCCGAGAGAGGTATAAAATGGTATCTTCCGCCTCCGGACGTTGCCAACCGTTGCCTGAGTTTGCCCCACGAATCAAATGTAAACCCGCCAAGGGTTCGGCATCAAACCAAGTGATTGCTTGTTTTACTGCGTTTGATAAAGCATGGGCGTGATCTAACGGTAACATGGGACAGTCAATTTCAAATGATAAGTCAATGACTTGTGCAATGATACGCGTTTCCCTTGGAATTTCATCTTCTTGCCATAGCATAGCGGCATCACTCAGTAAAATGCGGATTCTAAACGATCTTCCCAATTTTCAGGTGTGTTGGGATAGGGCGGACGGACATCGATGCGAAAAAAACGTTCATTATTTTCTGTTTTAACTTGTTTTATCAGTGCAATCAGGGCTTCAAAATCTTGCAATTCGTGATGTTCTATCAATAAGGTACTTAAATATAACATGATTTCCTCCTATCGTTGATGATTTCGTGATGTTGCATCGAGAACGTGGCAAAATCTAGGTTTATTTTGGGGAGCATTGTATCGAACGCAACGCAGTTTGAATTGTAGCACAATGCGCCACAGAGGCTGAATCACGTAGATTTGCGTTTTGCGGAAATCAATCTAAAATTTGTAGCCTTGGATTTTTGACGGCATGAGCGTTTGATTTAAGCGGGGAAAATTGTGCTGAACTGATGATGTTACTAAAAATTCAGGACACACTCACAATAAAAAAGTCAATGTGCCCTGAGTTCAAAATTTAAATGACGGCATTAAATCTAGTGACTGCTTGCGCCTTCTGCCCCAATACCCGTTTGGCAACGAACATTTTGAGCGTCGAAGTTGGCACGATCTTGTTTTGCCCGAGCACTGCTGTCAGTGACGGAGAAGAACCAGATGGTGACGAAAGCTACGGTCATGGAGAAGATCGCTGGGTATTTGTATTGGAAGGGTGCTGAACCTTTTGGATTCATTAGGACTTCTTCCCACACCGTTGGTCCAATCACCACTAACACAACTGCGGTAATCAAGCCGACAAAGCCACCAATAAATGCACCGCGTGTCGTTAAACCTTTCCAGAAGATAGATAAAAATAACACGGGGAAGTTGGCACTGGCGGCAATGGTGAAGGCTAAATACACCATGAACGCGACATTTTGTCCTTTGAATTGGATACCGAGATAAATCGCCAAGATACCTAATACGACGGTCGCAATCCGTGATACATAGATTTCTTGCTTTTCAGTGGCTGTGCCCTTGGCAAATACGTTTGCGTACAAGTCGTGAGACACTGCCGACGCGCCCGCCAAGGTTAAGCCAGAGACCACCGCTAAAATGGTTGCAAATGCAACGGCTGAAATGAAGCCTAAGAAAATGTCGCCACCAACCGCATGAGCTAAGTGAATCGCAGGCATGTTCCCGCCGCCAATTAATTGACCTTTGGCAATGTCGCCGCCGACCAAATAGTGCGGATTTTGGGAGACTAACACAATCGCACCAAAACCGATAATAAAAGTTAAAATATAGAAATAACCAATAAAACCAGTTGCATAGAACACGGATTTTCTGGCTTCCTTAGCATCGGCAACGGTGAAGAATCGCATCAAAATGTGTGGCAAGCCCGCAGTTCCGAACATTAAGCCCAATCCTAATGAAATGGCGGAGATGGGATCAGAGACTAAGACACCCGGTGACATGATCTTGTCGTGTTCTTTATGGACTTCAACGGCTTTACGGAATAAAGCATCTGGGCTGAAGTGGAACTGAGATAAAACCAAGAATGCCATCACCGTTGCGCCTGCCAATAGTAAAATCGCTTTGATGATTTGTACCCAAGTGGTGGCTAACATTCCGCCAAAGGTGACGTACATAATCATCAAGATACCGACCAATACGACGGCGATCCAGTAGTCTAAACCGAACAATAATTGAATTAATTGTCCCGCGCCAACCATTTGGGCAATCAGATATAACAACACGGTGACAATAGAACCACATGCCGCCATGATCCGGATAGGCTTTTGTGATAACCGATAAGAAGTGACATCAGCAAAGGTATATTTGCCTAAGTTACGCAATTGTTCCGCGATGAGGAACAATACGATGGGCCACCCGACCAACCAGCCAATTGAGAAAATTAAGCCGTCATAGCCCTTCATATACACCATGCCCGAAATTCCTAAGAAGGAAGCCGCAGACATGTAGTCACCCGCAATTGCCAATCCGTTTTGAAATCCTGTGATTCCGCCACCTGCCGCATAAAAGTCCTTCGCGGTCTTCGTCCGTTGGGCAGCCCAATAAGTGATTGCCAACGTACCGGAAACAAAGAGGAAGAACATGATAATCGCGGAAACATTTAAGGATTGTTTTTCAACCGCTCCTTCAATACCGCCCGCGCCGGATGCGACAGTTGCCATTCCCAGCAATAGAGTTGTAATCAGTGCAAATAAACCGATCCTTTGCATTATTTAATCTCCTGCTTGATTTGTTTGGTTAAGTCATCAAACTTAGAATTGGCGCGCCACACGTAAAGACCGGTTAATAAAAACGAGGCGACAATGACCGCGACACCAACGGGAATCCCAACGGTTATGATCGTTCCTTCGTACAGTGGCTGTGCCAATAACTCCTTGTTAAAGGCAACCACTAGGATGAATCCGTAATAGATAATCATCACTAGCAACGATAATGTCCAGCCCCACAAACTTCTTGATCTGACCAACTCGACATATTTGGGATTATTTTTAACCTTGTCAACAATATTTTGCTGCATGAGCGTCTCCATTACAAAAGTCTATGAATCTACTGTCATTGATGGTTGTACACGATAGATTTTCTCTTTAAATATCAGAGTAGTCCGTTATTTTCATCCTTGATTTGAGTGGATGTGAGCATAACGCAGATGAAGCGACATTTTAAGCGCAATAGATTTTATTTCAGAATGCCTAAAAAAGATTATTGAGGAATTCGACTGAAAAGTCAACACCGAATTGTCCTATATCGTATCATCTTCAAGTGGTTATCATTCGTCAAACCCATTATTTTACATCCACAATATCGCTATCATTCAGTGAGAAATTCCCGTGTCTCAAATTTTGCTGAAGTCCCACGACGAACATTATAATAGACTTTTCAAAAATTTACTAGACAAACGTACTGATTATAACGAACCTTTGTGGCGAAATAAAAACCTATCAATTCATTTTATACAGACAACAATTTAATAAATATAAAAATTTACTCGTTTTTCCCTTCAATACTGCGATGACCTATGCTAACATTTCGCACACCACAGCTTTCATCATCATCTATACCAAAGGGGAAATATTATGCCTTACGAATTTAACGGCAGTACCATCGAAACCGATGCCAACGGCTTCTTGTCAAATGTTGATGATTGGTCAGAAGAACTGGCAGCCATGATTGCGAAAGAGGAAAGTATTGAATTAACAGAGAAACATTGGGACGTGATTAACTATCTGCGTGATGAATATTTGAATAATGGCGGTAAACAACCCAATATGCGTAATATCGTGAAAGCCATGCAGGACAAATGGGATGACAAAAGTGTGGATGCAAAATCTATCTACACGCTTTACCCGGTGAACCCCGACAAACAAGCCTCAAAAATTGGCGGATTACCGGATACCAAGCGCAAGGGCGGTTACTAAATCTACTGGTCTGAACCATCATTTTCAGAATTTATCGCAATGAACTGAATCAGTTAGGTCATTCCGGTCAATTAAGCAAATGATGGTTCGGTTCTCATGTCCAAACCTTCTCATTTTTCGTAAAGATAACTGTGATCAACACATTACAAGGTTTTGCCCCCGCCAAACTTAATTTATTCCTTCATATCACTGCGCGCCGTAGTGACGGTTATCATTGCCTGCAAACGATTTTTCAATTTCTTGATTTTTACGACAATTTAAATTGTGAGTTGCGTGAAGACGGTGAAATTCATTGCCATTCCAGCGCGCCCGATTTACCGATGGAACAAGACTTGGTGTATCGTGCCGCACAATTATTGAAAAATCATAGCGGTAGCGCGTTGGGGGCAACCCTGTCTGTCGAGAAAAAAATCTACATGGGTGGCGGATTAGGGGGGGGGAGTTCAGATGCCGCAACGACATTATTGCTTTTAAATCAATTGTGGCAGCTCAATTTACCAAAAACAACCTTGGCAACATTGGGATTACAACTGGGCGCAGATGTTCCTATTTTTATTCATGGACATGCCGCGTGGGCGGAAGGTGTGGGCGACCTGATTACCCCGATTGACCTACCTGAACCTTGGTATGTGGTGATTCACCCCAATTGTCACGTTTCCACCAAGGAGATATTCGCCGCGCCCGAACTCCCCCGCCATTGTCCACCGATTACTTTGCAAGATTATCATGCCGGTCGAGCGAAAAATGTTTGTGAAACGGTGGTGCGACAACGCTATCCTGCTGTCAATGCGGCATTAAATTGGTTAGCCCAGTATGGTGAGGCGAAAATGACCGGAACCGGCGCGTCCGTGTTCGCAGCTTTTAACCAACGTACCGAAGCGGAATCAGTATTGTCAGAACTGCCAAAAATATGGCAAGGCTTTGTCGCTCAAGGAAAAAATATCTCGCCCACAACCTAACCGATCAAAGTTATTGACTTAAGGAATTGTGACTCAAAGTATGTTTTGTTATCCGATTTTAAGCAACCAAACTTCACAAAATGACAATATCGTATATTTTTATTAAATAAAACAAAGATTTCCTCGTTCCAATGCTCCGCGTTGGAATGCAGCCCAGACGCTCCGCGTCACGCGTGATAATTTCCAACCGATTGCTTTTTATCATCTTGATGAAAAATTGACGTTAATTATGCTGGACTAAACGACTGGCGATCACATCTAACAATTTATCCGCGATATTCAAACCAAACAATTGATCTAATTCACGAATACACGTCGGACTGGTGACATTGATTTCCGTCAAATAATCGCCAATCACATCAAGCCCCACAAACAACAAACCCTTTTCCCGCAACGTCGCCCCAACCTGTTCACAAATCCAAATATCCCGCTCGGTCAATGCCACCCCTACCCCGCGTCCGCCCGCCGCCAAATTGCCACGTAATTCACCAACTTGCGGAATTCTCGCCAACGCATACGGAATCGGCTCCCCGTTGATCAACAAAATCCGTTTATCACCTTGCGTAATTTCTGGGATAAACTGCTGCGCCATCACATATTTTTGCTCGCGCTGCGTGATTGTTTCAAAAATGACCGAAGTATTAAGATCACCCTGTTGCACCCGAAAAATTGAATCCCCGCCCATGCTATCTAACGGTTTTATCACAATATTTTGTTGGATTGTTAAAAATTCACGCAATTGGGCAATACGACGGGTCACCAAAGAGGCAACACAACAATGTGGGAACCAAGTGGTATAAAGTTTTTCATTGACATCACGCAAACTCTGTGGTTTATTGACCACCAATGTTCCCAATTTTTCTGCATGTTCTAACAAATACGTCGCCATGATATATTCTATATTAAACGGCGGGTCTTTTCGCATCAAAATCACGTTCAAACTATGCAATGGTTGGAGGTGCACCTCGCCCAGTTCAAACCAATTTGTTTTATTATCAATTACCTGAACTGAACGCATTTGTGCATAAGCCACTCCATCTCGCAAAAACAAATCAGACAATTCCATATACCACAACATCCAACCCCGCGCTTGGGCTGCCAGTAACATCGCAAAGCTGCTATCTTTATACGGTTTAATTGTCGCAATGTCATCCATGACCACGCCTAATTGTACAGTCATCATTGATTCCAAGTTAATTTGAGATAATTGCAATCTTCAATTTCGTAACTGATGATAAAATGAAGAATATTTTCTGAAAACTTCCAAAAATCAGTTTCAAAATGAGAATTGCAATGATAAACAGAAATTACTACAAATTAACGCTTTCGCGCACTGGCAAACGCAGCCGCCAACGCATTCGCAAAGGGTCCAGATTGTGCTGGATTTTTGCCCTTCGTCTCTTTTGAAGGCGCGGCACTATTTTTTTCAATAATATCAACGGGTTGACGTTGGCGCGATGCTGGAGCCGGGGCAGGTTTGTTATAGTGAGAACGCGAGGGCAGTTGTTCCACTTTTTCATTCTTTTCAATGGGTTTTGCCGACATCCGCTGACGACTTTGTTCATCCAAACGCATCGACAATGCCACCCGACGGCGCGCAAGGTCAATATCCATCACCTTCACTTTCACCACGTCACCAGCTTTCACCACGTTGCGCGGGTCTTTGACAAAACCGTGAGACAATTCAGAGATATGCACCAACCCATCTTGATGCACGCCGATGTCGATAAACGCACCAAAATTTGTGACATTGGTCACCACACCTTCCAGCACCATATCGACGGCTAAGTCAGTAAGCTCTTGAATATCTTCATGAAAATTCGCAGTTTTAAATTCAGGGCGCGGGTCACGACCGGGTTTTTCCAATTCCACCAAAATATCTTTGACAGTGGGAATGCCAAAAATTTCATCGACAAAATCAGCGACAGTCAAATTTCGCAAAAATTCTCCGTTGCCAATCAAGCTGTTAATTGGTTTTTGGGTGTGTTGAATAATCCGCTCCACCACAGGATAAGCTTCGGGATGCACTGCGGACGCGTCCAACGGGTGATCGCCACCGATGATGCGTAAAAATCCCGCAGCTTGTTCAAATGTTTTTGCCCCCACGCGTGGCACTTGTTTGAGTTGTTCCCGATTGCGAAATGCGCCATTTTCGTTGCGATATTCGACAATTTTTCCAGCAAGCCCTTGATTTAAACCAGAAACTCGACTGAGCAATGACACGGAAGCCGTATTGACATCCACGCCCACCGCATTCACGCAATCTTCGACCACGGCATCCAAACTACGCGCGAGGTGAGTTTGACTGACATCGTGTTGATATTGCCCTACACCGATAGATTTTGGGTCGATTTTTACCAATTCTGCCAAGGGGTCTTGCAAACGGCGGGCAATAGACACGGCACCACGTAGGGAAACATCTAATTCTGGGAATTCGTGGGCTGCCAATTCTGATGCGGAATATACCGATGCCCCAGCTTCTGACACGACAATTTTGTACAGTTTCAATTCGGGATGTTCTGCGAGTAACTGATTGACTAATTTATCGGTTTCTCGTGAACCGGTGCCATTGCCGATGCTGATCAATTCAACCTTGTGCTTGAAAGCCAATTTTGCCAAAGTTGCCAACGCTCTTGCCCATTCATTTTTCGGCGCGTGCGGATAAATCGTTGCTACATCAACTAATTTCCCAGTTT
The DNA here is from genome assembly GCA_020721025.1 of Thiomargarita sp. Taxonomy (GTDB): domain Bacteria; phylum Pseudomonadota; class Gammaproteobacteria; order Beggiatoales; family Beggiatoaceae; genus DYNO01. The sequence continues at coordinate 12,417 of DYNO01000045.1, forward strand.
TGTCAACCACCGCGACTTTCACACCGGTGCGTAGTCCGGGGTCTAATCCCATCGTGACCCGTTGACCGGCGGGAGCAGCAAGCAGTAAGTCGTGCAAATTGCTGGCAAAAACTTTAATTGCTTCGGTTTCCGCAGCTTCACGCAGCCGATGGAATAATTCTGTTTCCAAACTCAGACGAATTTTAAATTTCCACGTTGAACGCACTGTATCCAATAACCACGCATCCGCAGCTCGTTGATTATCTTGAATATGGAAATAATAAGCAATCCGAGATTCACAGGGGTGAGGAATGGGATTATCGCCGCCCACGACGAGATTGAGTTGTAAAATATTTTCATTGCGTCCACGAAACAGCGCAAGTGCCCGATGTGACGGGATTTTTTTGATAGGTTCGCGATACTCGAAATAATCGGAAAATTTTGCCCCTTCCAGTTGCTTGCCGTCAATCACTTCGGCTTGAAGTACGCTATTTTCCCAAACATATTCGCGTAATTCTCCAATCAATTCAGGCTCTTCTGCAAATTTTTCCATCAGGATATGTTTCGCACCTTCTAAGGCTTGTTTGATCTCGGTGATTCCCTTTTCTTCATTCAGATAGGCAAGCGCGGCGGTTTCGGGCGAAAGTTCAGGATTTTGTAATAATTCGGTCGCAAGTGGTTCTAATCCTGCTTCTTTTGCGATTTGAGCTTTGGTACGACGTTTCGGTCTGAAAGGGAGATATAAATCTTCAAGACGGGTTTTGGTATCGGCGGCTTTTATAGATGCTTCAAGTTCAGCGGTCAGTTTTCCTTGTTCTTCAATACTTTTTAAAATCGTGTCGCGCCGTTCATTCAATTCTCTTAGGTAGCGTAATCGTTCTTCTAAATTTCGCAATTGTGTGTCATCCAAGCCTCCCGTCGCTTCTTTGCGATAACGTGCGATAAATGGCACCGTGGCACCGGCATCGAGCAGTGAAATGGCTGATTCGACTTGGTTTTCACGCACTGATAATTCTTCTGCAATGCGCTTTGCTATTGTATTCATTGAGCATAATCCTTTGATAAACTGTATATTGATACCATCTAATACCTTAATAGTTTAACACAAAACGCGGCGTGTAGCGTAACAGACTGAATTATCGCAAAGACTCATCTCATTCGGAGGACGGAGGACAGAGAACTAAATGCGGTTCGCTTTCGAGGTTCACCCGCCTGTCATGCACTTTGGGATAAAATGCACGACTAAATTCCTAATTAAGTTTAACATTATGGCAACTATTCTCGTGACAGGTGTTGCAGGATTTATTGGTGCTGCGTTGGCGGAACGTTTATTGCGTCGGGGTGATGTAGTGTATGGGGTTGATAATCTGAATGATTATTATGATGTCAATCTCAAAAATGCCCGCCTCGCTCGCCTCACTCCCTTTGCCGATTTTCAATTTCTTGCTCAAGACATCGCGAATCGTGATTTGATTCCTCAATTGATTGCCCGACGGTTTGACATGATTGTGAATCTCGCAGCGCAACCCGGTGTGCGTTATTCGATAGAGCATCCCCATCCTTACGCCGATACCAATGTGGTTGGATTTCTCAATATGTTGGAAGTGGCGCGTCACAGTCAAGTGCAACATTTTGTTTTTGCTTCATCAAGTTCGGTGTATGGTGCGAATCCGAAGCAACCGTTTAGTGAGCAAGATAATGTGGATCATCCGATTTCGCTTTATGCCGCGTCGAAAAAAGCCAACGAATTGATCGCTCATAGTTATGCACATTTGTATCGGATACCGTGTACGGGATTGCGGTTTTTTACCGTTTATGGACCGTGGATGCGTCCGGACATGGCTTTGTTTAAATTTGCACAGGGCATCATGGCAGGGCAGCCGATTCCTGTTTATAATCATGGCAATATGGTACGTGACTTCACTTACATTGATGACATTATTGAAGGCGTGGTGCGTGTGATTGATCAACCGGCACAACCCAATCCTGCTTGGCAAGAAGGTGATCCAGCCACCAGTTACGCACCTTATCGGATTTATAACATTGGCACGCATGAAAAAGTTCAATTGATGCACTATATTCGAGTGTTGGAACAATCTTTGGGGAAAACCGCGATTTTAGAATTATTACCGATGCAACCGGGCGATGTCCCTACCACACAGGCGGATACGCGCACCTTGTTTGAAGCGGTCAGTTATGCCCCACAAACCACGGTCGAACAAGGCGTGGCACAATTTGCTGCATGGTTTAAAATGTTCTATGGCTTTTCTGAATGATGAATCAGTTGCTTGAATCAGAATTTTCAGAATAAAAACCAACAATTCTCAGTATTAAAACTTGAATTATTTATAATTCAATAAGTTATCAACAATATCCATAATTTTACAAAAATTGTAATATATTGAATATTTTCGATATTATTTTCATAATGAGAATTACTGTATCGGATCACATCCTCTCAAAACGATAAAACTTAATACCTTGTCTATTTTAATTTTTATCCTACCCTTCTGCAATCCAATTGTTTTATTCGCAAAGATCGTATAAACATCTGTGGAGGCGCGCATTTTAAACCATTAAAACTTGAGATTCAGCTCGCTATCATCCATAATAAGAATAAGCGATTCATCTGATAAAATTAGGTTTTTCTCCGAGAAAATCTAATTGGGAGACAAGAGTATGAAATTCTTAATTTTTTATATATTTACTTACATGATATGTCAAACCGCCTTGGCGGAAGTGATACTGGATGGCAGTTTGGGCAAAAGTGGGAGCTTGACCGGTCCGAATTATGCCATTGATGCAACGTTGGGAACGCAAGCAGGAGGGAATTTATTCCATAGTTTCCAAAATTTTAATCTCTCCAGCGACGAAACTGCCACTTTTTCGGGAGATGCTCACATTCTCAATGTGATCGGACGCGTGACCGGCGGAAATCCTTCTCATATCGACGGTACGTTGCGCAGCACAATTCCCAATGCAGACCTATACTTACTGAATCCCGCGGGAGTATTGTTTGGGGCGACGGCTAAATTAGATGTCTTGGGTTCATTCCATGCCAGCACTGCGGATGTTTTACACCTGAGCGACGGGGGAAAACTTTACACCCACCTTGCGCAAGACAGCGTATTAACCAGCGCGCCGCCCTCTGCCTTTGGTTTTCTTAACAATTCTAATTCCGAACTGCGATTAGATGGGGCGCAATTGAAAGTATCCGCTGGCAAAGATATTTCGCTGACTGCGGGAAAACTCACACTGCAAGCCAATGTGGCTGCCAAACAAGTCGCGGCATTAGATACGGTGGGGGGAAACATTCATTTAGCCAGCGTTGCTCAAGGAGAAATAAAACTCGGCAAGGGTTTTGAATTCTCTGGGCAGGGCGGGGAATTGACCATGCGTAGTTCCCGGCTGAACAATACTGGAGATAAATCTGGAAATGTTTACATCCGCGCCGGACGTTTTGTACTGGATAACAGCGCAATTACCACCCTCACCGCGTCGCAAGATGGCGGAAGTTTAGATATTCAAGGTAATGTGGTTGAAATTACTGGCGGTTCGCGAATCAGTAGCAGCAGTTTAAAAAGTGGTCGCAGTGGCGATATTAGCATTCAAGCAACAGAATCAATCACTTTGAGTGGTCAAGACAGTCAAGGGGCAGGAGTCGCCATCAGTGCCAATGCACGCGGTACCGATGCTCAAGCTGGAAATGCTGGAAATATTACGTTTAAAACTGCGAAGTTAGCATTACGTGATGGGGCAAAATTGGGTTCATCTTCTTACGGTGCCGGAAATGGCGGAACGATTTTACTGGATGCGACAGAGCGTGTGACTTTAGACGGGGAAGATAACCAGACCACGAGCAGTATTTATCTCGTTGCAACGGGCAGCGGGCAGGGCGGAACGCTTCAAATCAAAACCGAGCAACTCCAATTACTTCATGGTGCCAGTATCGCTGCGGATACCAAGGGTTCTGGCAACAGTGGCAACGTTTTGATTCAAGCCAAAAATATACAACTGAGCGGCACTGGAAAAGGTCGCGGCAGTAATATCCTCACCAACACTCAAGGCACAGCGGAAAATGCGGGGGCAGGTGGCACGATAGAAATTCATACGCAACAATTGGAAATTCGAGACGGCGGACAAATTAGCTCTTCCACAATAGGCGTTGGCGCAGGCGGCAAGATCACGGTGGCAGCGACTGAAAAATTGACATTGAGCGGTAAATTGGATAAATATTCATCGGGAATTTATAGCATTGCGCGCGGGGTGGGAAACGCCGGATTGATTGTTTTAAATGCCGGCGAATTGACGGTGCAAGAGGAAGCACAAATCAACGCGGGAACTTATGGGCAGGGTTTAGGCGGAAATATTTTATTGCAAGCGCAACGGCTATCACTGTCTCAGCAGGGCAAAATTACCGCGCTTAGTCAAGGAATGGGCAACGCGGGCAATATTGCATTACAACTGGCAGATCGGTTAGACATGGCAAACGCTACCATAGAAACCAAGACCAATCAGGCAGATGGCGGCAATATTTTCGTGTCCTCGCCGAAATACCTGTATCTGCGAAATAGCGGTATCACCACCAGCGTTGAAGCACAAAATGGCGACGGCGGCAACATTACCTTACAACCTAATTTTGTCGTGTTGGATACTTCACCGATTATTGCGCGGGCAATTGGGGGAAATGGCGGCAACATTAATATCACGACGAAGGGAATTTATCGGTTTTCTCTCGCGAATCAAAGCCCTATCGACGCATCATCAAAGTATGGTTTGGACGGTGTGGTGACGGTGGCATCGCCTGACGGAGAAACTGATGAAGGTTTATTGGTATTGCCGACCAATTTTGACAGTGCGCAGGCATTGCTGAAAAATTTGTGCACGTTGGAACATTTTGAAAATCTGAGCACTTTCATCGTCAAACCGGCAAGTTATCCGCGTTCGCCTGAAGATTATCGCCCCAGCTTATGAATAAATTGAGTTGATTATTCCTAATCAGGTTTGGAGTGATGCAGTTCAAATTTCATTTTCAATGGATTCAAAAATTTAGCGTTTTAATCAATTGAATCTCGATGCAACGGCATCACTCCGCCACTGTTTTTTTAACGCAACTGTGCCAGCCAATTTCGTTGATACAACATCCGTTGACGTTTTTGCAAAAGTTCTAAAATCTTGGGATAGGCAGCTTCTAGCGGAATATGGGTAGGAAAATGAATTTTTTCGCATAACAATAAATGAAAACCCAATTCAGATTCAACCAATTGGCTGATTTGTGCCTCTTGCATCATAAACAAAACTTGATCTAATTCAGCATACAACTGTCCACGCTGCACCCGCCCCAACAAGCCACCCTGTAACGCAGTCGCACATTCGGAATGACGTTGCGCTAATTCTGAAAACAACTCCGGTTGACGTTTTAAGCGATCTGACAGGTGTAAAATCCGCTCCCGCGCGGCATCTCGGCGATTTTCTTCATAATCATCATTGATGGTGATCAAGATATGTCGAACTGTACGTGTTTCTGGCAGATGAAATTTCTCCTCATGGGTATGATAGTAATTTTCCACTGCCCCTTCCGCAATCGCCCCCGCACGAGCAGCAACTCGCTCCAAAATTGCCGTCACTGTGAGTTCCCGATACAACGCGGCTTGAAAGCCTTCTATATCTAACTGATTTCTCGCCAAATCACGGATAAATTCCTCCTCGTCATCATAACGCGCCTGAATTTCGGCAAGCGCAGCCTGCAATTGTGGTGCAGGAACAATCATTTCCGTCGCTTCTTGAGAAGCCAAAATTTTGGTTTCTAACGCAAACTGATGATGGGCTTGATGTTGCACTTGTTTGAGTTGTTCGGCTGACAAGTCCATTGGGGTTTTTTGATGAGTATTCAATGCGATACGCAAAATCAAGTAGTTTAGAAAATGCTGGGAGGATTTCATGACAATACACCAGTTAAATTAGAGAGTTGTGTTATCTTGCAATGCTTCCAGCGCAGTTTCAGGCACTTGCAACGTTTTGTCAACGTCATGAAAATATACATGATACGCGACGCCTCCGGGTGCATCCCGCAAAACTTTCTGCACTTGCCCCACGGTATCTTGTGGCACAATGACTTTGCCATTGATTCCTAACGCTATTTTTGTTTTTACCTGCTCACGAAACTCAAAACGGCTTGGAATCCACTCCTCAGTAATAGGAATCAATTCTTCTTCACGACATCCCACCAACAAACCTGCTTCTATAAAATCAACGGAGTAGATAATTTGGTCTTGTAAAAAAGTTCCAATATTTTTGGCATAACCGACACTGCCGCGACGCACCAAATAAATCGCCCGTGCGTTTGCCGGGGAAAGTGCCGTCATTGGTTAAGTTGCGAATTACTCTAACTTCATCGCCATAATCGAATCGTGGGTTCATGGGAAAAAATGCTGTAAGTGGATGAAAAAAGTCAAGTTGCGAGAACTGTCTGATTAGGTAGTCTATTTGGACATAGGCGGTTTGACACGACCTTGATAATTCTAGCATATTTATCTCATCTTTGATACTGCGATTGATCCAAAAAATTAATATTCTGATCCATTTTTCGATATTTGAACAAAAT
>DYNO01000212.1 GCA_020721025.1 Thiomargarita sp.
TAGCAACCTAAGTTATCTGTTGTCAACTGTTATGGTAACAGGACGGAGCACCACAGGCTGTGTTCAGATATTCCCTTTTTTTTCATTAGGTTGGAGTTCGATTTGGTACGTTAATGACATTGCTTAACTTCCTAAGTTGCAGGACGGAGCATCACGTTTCAGTCATAGTGATGATTCTAATATGATGCGCCGTATTTATCAACACTTTCTCGGTTCCGGTCCCCTTTCACTTAGTTTAAATAATATTAAATCGGTTCTATCAATTAACCCTAGATGGCAATAAAAATTGTTTAGCGATCTTCAATTCCAAAGAAACCTACCAAGTGACGACTGCTGGCAATGCCTCATTTTCACCAGCAACACAGACGGTTAAAGCAGGTCAAACGGCAACATTTTCTGTCACTGCGTCAGGAACACCCATTAAATCTGTCACAGGATGCAACGGGGTTTGGAATGGCAGCAACAGCTATACTACTGGAGCGATTACTGAAAATTGCGTCATCACAGCCATAACAGATGGTAAACATACCGTCTCGGCAAGTCAATCCTCTCACGGCAAGATTGTGCCCCAGACTCGCGTATTGTGGAAACTGAAAAATCGGCTTATTTTACGATCACCCCAGACGATGGCTACGAAATTGACACAGTAACCATATTGTCGGGCGGATGTAAAGGTACGCAACAAGGTAGTGAATATATTATTGCCACTGTCACTGAAAGTTGCCAAATCATGCCTACTTTCAAACCTAAAGAATATGCCATCACAATTTTGGGAACGCCCGGTCGTGGCAGTACCGACCCCGGCACGCTGAAAGTCAAGTATGGTGAAAGTGCGAGTTTTACCACAATTGCCGCAACTGGCTATGAAGTTGGGGGGCATGATCCGATTGTTGGGAACACGCATGAACATTCAATAATCCCAAGGTGATACTGATTTCACCCGTGTTGAGCCCAATTTTTTAACATGGGTGGTGTGGGAATTCCAAAGTTATAGTTGCTATCAGTGGATTTTTTTGCTCACTGACCACTGCTCATGGTTCCCGCCACCTAGATTAAATTTATCTGTAATTTCAACCGATTGATAATTATTTCTTGGATCAATTGCGAGAAAAACAGACCACACCACTTGACATAACAACTTTATCCTAATACAATTTTGAGTTTTCAAAACGCGCGCTCAAAGTTTAGAAGACAAAAGTTTACACACGATGAACTTGGTCTTTTTAAATCATCTAACGCAACAGTAAGTTTTGTCTTCTGTATTTTTTGCAGATTACCGAGAAAGATTACAATATGGCAACAGTCAATCAATTAGTGAGAAAAGGGCGCACCCTCAAGATCGAAAAAAGCAAGGTGCCTGCGCTTGATGGATGTCCGCAAAAACGTGGTGTTTGTACCCGTGTTTATACCACAACACCGAAAAAGCCGAACTCTGCATTGCGTAAAGTCGCTCGTGTGCGCTTGACCAATAGCATGGAAGTGACGACTTATATCGGTGGTGAAGGTCATAATTTACAAGAACATTCCGTGGTTCTCATCCGTGGCGGTCGGGTTAAAGATTTACCTGGTGTGCGTTACCACGTCGTGCGGGGTAGTTTGGATACCGCCGGAGTCAATGGCAGACGGCAAGGTCGTTCCAAATACGGCGCGAAACGTCCGAAGTCCTAATTTTTTCAGGATTCAGAATTCAGAAGACAAGATTTTTATTTCTCATGGTTGACATATTAATTTAAATTTCTGTTAAAATTGAACGTTTCAATGTACATCCAAAATGTAAAAGCATTGTCCTCTGCATTCTGAATTCTGATGTTCAAGATTCAATAAGGTTAATAAGTTATGCCCAGAAGAAGAGAAGTCCCGAAACGAGTTATTTTGCCTGATCCTAAATTCAACAGTGAATTGGTCGCAAAATTCGTGAATGCCTTGATGAAAAGCGGCAAAAAATCCGTTGCTGAACGCATCATGTACGGCGCGTTAGAAAAAGTGTCTGAAAAAGCGAAAGTTGATCCACTTGATTTAATGAAAAAAGCGGTTGATAACGTTGCCCCTACGGTTGAAGTCAAATCTCGCCGGGTGGGTGGTTCGACTTATCAAGTGCCTGTTGAAGTGCGTGAAACTCGGCGTAATGCGTTGGCGATGCGTTGGATTTCAGATGCTGCCCGGAAACGGGGTGAGAAATCAATGGGTTTGCGCTTGGCGGGCGAATTATTAGACGCGTATGAAAATAAAGGCACCGCGATTAAAAAGCGGGAAGATGTTCACCGTATGGCTGAAGCCAATAAAGCCTTTGCACATTTCCGTTGGTAATACAACACTGTTGACGCATTTTTGAATGCGGCGACAGAAACGATATGTGTAATGAAAAACGAACCGTAAGCTATACGGGGATTGCTTGTAACGCAAGATTTTTTAACACCATCCTGCGCCAGAACAAGAAGTTGGTTTGTAACTCCAACATAAACACAACTGCTACAATCGTTTGAATTGTACAGACTTACCAATGTAAAAAAGTGACGGTTTTATAACGTGGCACGTAAAACACCTCTTGAGCGTTATCGCAATATCGGCATCATGGCTCACATTGATGCGGGTAAAACAACGACGACTGAACGTATTTTGTATTACACCGGCGTATCCCACAAGATCGGGGAAGTTCACGACGGTGCAGCTACCATGGATTGGATGGTGCAAGAGCAAGAACGCGGCATCACCATCACCGCAGCGGCAACCACTTGTTTCTGGCGCGGCATGGCGGCTCAATTTCCAGAACATCGGATTAATATTATTGACACCCCCGGACACGTCGATTTCACCATTGAAGTTGAACGTTCCTTGCGCGTGTTAGACAGTGCCTGCGCGCTGTTTTGTGCAGTAGGCGGTGTCGAACCTCAATCAGAAACCGTATGGCGGCAAGCGAATAAATACGGCGTTCCCCGCATTGCCTTTGTCAATAAAATGGACAGAGCGGGGGCAAATTTTCTGCGCGTGGTTGAACAAATCAGAAAACGTCTCGCGGCGCGACCGATTCCCATTCAATTGCCTATCGGTGCTGAAGAACATTTTCAAGGTGTCGTCGATCTCATTAAAATGAAAGCGATTTATTGGGACGACAGCACTCAGGGAATGCGCTTTGATGAACGTGAAATTCCCGCAGATATGGTTGATGAATGCGAGGAATGGCGCGAAAAAATGATTGAAGCCGCTGCCGAAGCGACGGAAGAATTGACTGAAAAGTATTTGACCGGTGGTGCGCTGACGACGGAAGAAATCAAGCAGGGCTTACGCATTTTGACCTTGAAAACTGAAATCGTGCTGACTTTGTGCGGTTCTGCGTTTAAAAACAAGGGTGTGCAAGCGATGTTGGATGCGGTGATTGAATATATGCCGTCGCCACTCGATAAGCCACCGATGCGCGGGATTTTGGAAAACGACACTGAAGGTTTTCGCAGTGCCAGAGACGATGAACCGTTTGCCGCGTTGGCATTCAAAGTGGCAACCGATCCGTATGTGGGTAATTTAACTTTCTTCCGAGTGTATTCGGGCACGTTAAGTTCTGGCGATACCATCTACAATCCGGTCAAAGATCGCCGGGAACGGGTGGGGCGGATTCTGCAAATGCACGCCAATCAACGGGAAGAAATTAAAGAAGTTCACGCCGGCGACATTGCCGCAGCAGTGGGTTTAAAAGATGTGACGACGGGTGACACGCTGTGCGACCGCGATAAAATCATTACGCTGGAACGCATGGAATTCCCCGAACCCGTGATCGCGGTTGCCGTGGAGCCGAAAACCAAGGCTGACCAAGAAAAAATGGGCATTGCCTTGTCAAAATTGGCAGCAGAAGACCCATCTTTCCGAGTGCGTACTGATGAAGAATCCGGGCAAACCATTATTTCTGGGATGGGCGAACTCCACCTTGAAATTATTGTTGACCGGATGAAGCGTGAATTTAACGTCTCTGCCAATGTTGGCGCGCCGCAAGTTGCGTATCGTGAAACTATTCGTAAAATGGTGGAGCAAGAAGGCAAATTTGTACGTCAATCCGGCGGTCGTGGTCAATACGGTCATGTTTGGTTGCGTATTGAGCCAAAAGAACCGGGCACGGGTTATGAATTTGTCAATGCGATTGTCGGTGGTGTGATTCCTAAGGAATACGTCGCTCCCGTTGACAAAGGCATTCAAGAACAAATTCAAAATGGTGTCATCGCCGGCTTCCCAGTGGTCGATGTCAAAGTCACCTTGTTTGATGGTTCTTACCACGAAGTTGACTCTTCTGAAGCGGCATTTAAAATTGCAGGTTCGATGGGTTTCAAAGAAGGCGCGAAAAAAGCCTCGCCTGTGTTACTTGAACCCATCATGGCAGTCGAAGCCGTCACTCCCGAAGAATACATGGGCGATGTGATGGGCGACTTGAACCGCAGACGGGGTATTTTGCAAGGAATGGATGAAATTCCTACCGGCAAAACAATTCGTGCGGAAGTGCCCTTGTCTGAAATGTTTGGTTATGCGACAGATTTACGCTCATTGACACAAGGTCGTGCCAGTTACACCATGCAGTTTGCGAAATATGCCGAAGCACCCAATAGTGTCGCGGAAGCTGTAATCAAGAAAAGTCAGAGTTAATTCAATCGGTGAGACTTTTATTTTAGCTCAATTGAATTGTTTGACAAGATTATTCCTGTAAACCCTAGACCTGTTAGATTGGCGACAACTGGCAGGTCTAAAAAATTTTTTGAACCAACCTTCCTCAGCCGATCCTCTTCATTGCTGCCCAGCTTTTTTCGAGTCAGCAGGAATGTGTTAGACGCTCTGCACCTGATGCACCGTCCTGATAGGTTGATGAAGATGTAAATGATTTTTAGAATATTTAAGAGGATTGAAGCATGGCAAAACAAAAATTTACACGCAATAAGCCACATGTAAACGTTGGCACAATTGGTCACGTTGACCACGGCAAAACTACTTTGACAGCGGCACTCACCAAGTGTA
>DYNO01000213.1 GCA_020721025.1 Thiomargarita sp.
TCTAACGCAGTTTCTTCAACCAAAACGTCATCTTCTTGAACCAAAACAGATTCATCTGCCAATGCTTCAAGCGCGTCATCTTCTAATTCGGTTTCTTCAAGTTCCGTTAAAACTGCGTCATCTTCTTGAACTAAAACCGATTCGTCCGCCAATGCTTCAAGCGCGTCATCTTCTTGAACCAAAACAGATTCGTCCGCCAATGCTTCAAGCGCATCATCTTCTAATTCCGTTGCTTCAAGTTCAGTTAAAACTGTGTCATCTTCTTGAACTAAAACAGATTCATCGGCTAATGTTTCAAGCGCGTCATCTTCTAATTCCGTTTCTTCGAGTTCCGTTAAAACCGCGTCATCTTCTGGAACTAAGTTTTGATTATTCTGAATTGAATCAATCGGTTCATCTTCCGCCGCAATGGTAACTTTATTCAAAATCTGCAATAATGCCTCATGATTGGCAATATCGGGAGCACCAAACCGCAATCGACCTCTTGACATCAAGCTATCGGCGCGCTTAATTGCAAAACTCACTGCCATCACAAAGGCTTCACGAATACCCACAGCTGTTACTGTGCTTGTATCCACAATCCGTACCTCAGAATCGCCTAATAACTCCTGCCATTCCTCCGTTGGAATTGCCTCTTCCAAATCTTGCTTATTCGCCTGTACCACAATTCTAAAAGGTTCATTGTCTGCTGGCGTAACTTCTTGTAATTCTTTAAAATAATGGATTGTCTCTTCAGTCAAATTGCTGGCATCCGCCACGAAGATCACCACATCGGCTAATTCCAATAAAACCTGTCGCCGCTCCTGCAAAGTCCTTCGCCCCGGAACTGTGATAATTTGACACAAAATATTGTAACCACCCTTGAAATAACCCACCTGATATTCCATCCAATCAAAATACAAAGTCTCGCCCGCGTCCGACTCCGCCGGTGAAAAAATAGGCATATCTCTTTTTAAAACAGTGCGTAACGCATGAAGGCAGGCGGTCTTTCCCGCAGCGGTCGTACCGTCATACACGATGTGTAAAACAATAATATTATTTTGGGTGTCAATCGTTGCCATCGGCTAAATCCCTTCACTACGGCAAATATTCTGGTATCATGTTTCAAATAATATCACGACGCGGCAAATTCATATCGCGAGTTAATGATTTCTACGGAGAGGCTCTGTGAGCTACACTATCATGTTTATTGGTGCTATAGGCGACCAACTCACTTTTACCGAACAACACGTCTTAAGTTTACTACAAACGCAGAAAACAGATTTATTTCATGGAGATACTTTTACGGGCAGACCCGGTACCCTCATTCACATTGACGCGCACGCCGTGTTAAAAGTTCGTAGTGAATTGCATTTAGACCTGTTCTCAGCCAAACGCTGGGTAGTTCAAGCTCTTGAAAAAGAAAAAAATTATCAAGTTCATCATCCACAAAAAACTTGGTTTATCGCCCAGCCCACCATTCCTGCCGCAGGAGGAGAGGTATTAATTGGTAACATTTGTCCACGAATGCAACCACTACACAATCTATTTGCCTCTGTTACCCCAGAAACAACGACGCTATGTGTTAATTATCTCGGCAAGTTATTTGAACGTTATTTTCGGTTGGCAAAAACCCATCAAATGCGCCTAGATGAAGGATTATCCAATTTTGGGGTGGATGCGTCGGGACAATTATACTATCTTGATGATGATATTTATGTGTGGGACAAGTTTGTTTCCTGCGCGCACATGCTAGGTGTTTATTTTCGCTCACAATCTTGGATAAACACCGATATTGCAGCGCAATTAGGAAAGATCGTGCATAGCCTGATTTTAGAGCATTTTAGTGATGCACACTATTTTACGGTTTTGGCAGAATTGTTACGGGATGTTTTTATGCCGTCCCCTACGCAGCGGGAAGTGGTTGAAGTATTTATTAATAATCTCTACCTCAAACAACATCAACCCATTATCAGTCATAACAATGTGGTCAATCAGCGTTACATCGCATTGATGGCAGATGTCCATGCCAATTTACCAGCTTTAGAAACTGTGCTGGCATTTTTACGCGCCCACAATATTCAACAAGGCATCATCGCCGGCGATATTGTCGGTTATGGACCGTATCCCAGCGAATGTATCAAACGACTCCAAGAACATAACTTTTTGGTGCTCAAAGGCAATCACGACCACGGGTTAGCGACGAGCAATTTTAAAAAAGGATTTTCCGGTACGGCGGCAAAAGTATTGGAATGGAGCGAACAACACATTGATACATCACAACGACAATGGTTAGCAGAACTTCCGCCTTTGGAACATAATGAGCATTGGTTGGCGGTGCACGGTGCCCCGATTGATCCTACATTTTTTAATGCGTATGTCTATGAAATGACGTATCAAGACAATTTAGATGTGTTACAACGTAAAGGAATTCCGCTTTGTATTCACGGACATACACATTTACCCGGCATGTATGCTCGACGAGGAGTTCGTGACGAATTGATCTGCGCGGAAAAATTAAATTTAACCGATTATCAACACGCCTTAGTTTGTCCCGGTTCAATAGGGCAACCACGCAACGGCAAGCAGGGTGCCCAATTTGCGATTTATGATCAACAAGATAAAGTTATCACTTTTCATAATCTCACTTACAATGTGGAACCGATGGTCTATCTGATGCGACAACATCAATTCCCAGAACCATTGATTAACTTATTGGAAGGAAAAGGATAATCGTGTAAAACCTGATAGGTATTAAAAACTTATCAGGTTAAGATAATCTAAAAACACGCAGTTTCATTCAACATCGCTTCAATCCCTTTGATGTGAATTGATAAACTATCCTTATAAATCAGCAACTCAGCAGTTATTTCTTCGGACACCGCGTGATTATCAAACGTTCCTATTAATTTAATGTGTTTCCCACGATTCACCCCTATCAATTCCAAATGCGTTGCTTCGCTCGTAGGAAGTTTTTGTTCATAATAGCTCACTTCGAGCAGATCACCGCGAGGTTTCAACGTAACATTGCGTAATATTGAAGCAATCTCTTGATTATCATCGATTTTCTCTTCAGCAAAATAGCAAGAATTCGGTTGAGATAATTCAATTTTTACCTTGCTCCCCCCCTTACCCAATTTAATCCATTCATGACGACTAACATAGCCGGCTTTACTGACTCGAACATGATAAATCCCTGTAGGTAAAGACATTCCTTGCTGAAATGCTGCGGTCGCATCCACCAATTCCACAGACGCATCCTTGGGCAATGGGTAAATGTACAAGGGATACATGGATTGGGTCACCGTGGGCGCGGCGGCAGTTGTGGACTGTTGTTCTTTTGGTTGCAAAACAATGTCGAGTGTCACATCTTCGCTTTTTAAAACAACCGGTTGCATGTAACGTCGATAACCCAGTTTGCTGACTGCAAGATAATATTTTCCCGGCGACAATTCCACACCCTGCGAAAACGTCGCTTTCCGAGATAATAATTGAATTTTGGCATCATTGGGCGTGGCATTGACGTACAATTTTGCCGCATGACTGACAGGGGAAAAAATCCACAGACACAGAAATAAGACTGATAGGCGCATATTCCATGCTCTTGCTAAATGGGGAAAAAGTGAACGTACAGTATAACAGGAATGTGTGTCATCGGTTGCAAGATTCGCGCGAAAACGTGACAAAACCAACTTTTTTAGCCCCGACTTGCTACACTTATGATGACATTCAACTTCTTTAATTGGGAGACAACATGGTAGCCGTTAATTCATGAAATTCCGCCTTAGTAAAATTGTTAGTTGTCAGTGTGTTGGTAATTATCCTCGTGATTCCATTGGGCTTGATTGGCGATTTGATTTATGAGCGCGAATCGCGGCGTGACAGTGCAATTGCAGAGGTGAATCAGATTTGGGGACAATCGCAAGTGATATCTGGTCCAGTGGTGACTGTGCCGTATCGCGTTGTTTGGAAAGATGAAAAAGATAAAACCCACATCGAAATCCACAAAGCGCATTTTTTACCCGATCATTTTGAAGTCGTGGGGACAATCGAGCCACAAACGCGGTCACGGGGAATTTTTGACGTGGCGGTTTATCGGGTCAATTTGGGAATTAAGGGAACATTTCCCGCGATAGATTTCACAGAATGGAAAATTGCGCCAGAGAACATTATTTGGGAAGAGGCAAGTTTGTCGATGGGAATGACGGATATGCGCGGCATTCGTGACACGTTGTTTTTAAAGTGGGATCAGCAAGACATCGAGTTCAAGCCCGGCGTGGCGACCACCAGTTTATTTGAAAATGGACTGTATTTGCGCCTACCTGACCTCAACCAACCCCAAACGCACACTTTTAGTTTTAATGTGAGTTTGAATGGTAGTCAACAATTAATGTTTGTACCTGTGGGGAAAAAGAGTGCAGTCGCGCTCAATTCGACATGGACAAATCCCAGTTTCCAAGGTGCATTTTTGCCGGTGCAACGTGAGGTGACTGAAAAAGGCTTTAGTGCCAATTGGGAAGTATCGCATTTGGGACGGAGTTTCCCGCAAACATGGACGACTCAGGAAACGCAGAATAGCAATAATTTATCAAATAACTCGTTTGGAATGAGTTTGCTGATTCCCGTCGATTTTTACAAAAAGTCGCAACGCTCGGTCAAATACGGGGTGCTCTTTATCTTACTCACTTTCATGACCTTTTTTCTATTTGAAGTGTTCAACCCGCTGCGAATTCATCCGATGCAATACATGATGGTCGGCGCGGCATTGTGCCTGTTTTATCTGCTCTTAATTTCGATTTCTGAACATTTAGACTTCCGAATTGCCTATTTGATTGCAAGTGTCAGTAATATTGGTTTAATTGTGCTCTACACCATGCGCGCCTTACAGAGTGGCAAACGAGCATTGATTATGGGATTGGTGCTGTCAGCATTGTACGTTTATCTGTATAGAACCGATTTGACATCTTTAAGCCATGTAGATTAAGCTGTTTCTATTTT
>DYNO01000214.1 GCA_020721025.1 Thiomargarita sp.
CTGTCAATACTTTTTTGGTATAAACTTCGGTTTTAAAGATGTCAAAGATGTCAAACCGGTTCTATATAATCCGGGTAACAATGATATGATTGTCGCGGCATCGGAGTTACGCGCAGGAGCGAGTTTCTTTTGGGTTAATTCAATTGCTGTGGCAGGGTCGATATTCCAAGAATCATTGCTTCCCAATAGCTTACGGTCGGGATAAGTGTATATTTCTACAGCAGGATCAGTGGCACCATCCACACTACTCGCACGGACTAACACGCGTTTTGTCCCACCCGCGATCAGTACACCGGCTGTCATTTTGTTGGTCGCGGTGATTAATCCATTGGTAGCAATACCGTCAATTTTGGTAATCGGAATGCCACACGACACAGGATCAACCACACAACGTTGCATACCCGCCTTGATACCATCAGAATAAGTGCCATACGTCAAAATATCGCTCATTTTGATTCTTCTGATCTCATTATCCGGGGTTGCCGTGACTACAACGCTGTTAAACCTAAGATTTTTATCGACGGGTAACTCGATGCAACTTTTATCAGCAATGTACAGTTTTGCCATTCCGCCATTGATTGACAAAAGAACATTGAAAAAACCGTTCCCACTGATACCACAATTTAAACTACCGGGTGGTTTATAAGTAATTCCATCCATATCGGTAATTGTCAAAAAGGTCGATAGGGCATACATAGAATTCCCTGCGGGTTTATACCGCGCAATATCCACCTTAAATGTTTTATTTCCAGACACGAGACTGAGACTCGCACATTGTCGATCAATCAAATCGGTGGTATCTTTGTCATTACAGGCAAGTATGGTACTGATTTCAAACGAGGGCGGTGGTGTCATTGGCAAGGTCAAACTGCCCGATTTACCGTTACCCGTCGCAAATTTCCACACCCCGTAGGTATTCGCGGTGCGAGTGATGATCAAATTTTGTCCTACTGGCACACCAACCTGATAACTTTCTGGGTCAAATAACACCGTGTCTGCTGCACTCGCCCACATTCCCCACAACAAAAAACAACCCATTGTGACATGCAATAACCCTGTTTTAGCTTGTTGCATTGCTGAAAATTCCGTAAATTTATCATTTCATAACGGTGCATTCTACACGAAATTAAAAAGCGTGGGAGTTATTCCATTCAAAAGTCTTTGGTGTTTGGGGAATAATACCGATGGGGGAATCCCTTCCCGACGTGCTAAAGTTGTTTAATCCATTGAAAATTAACAAGACTACAGATTGTTCTTGCTATTTACTCGCTAACAAGTGCACTTCGTAACCGGTTTGATTTTTCGGATGATTTTGATTGGTGAACACGGTGCGATCATTTTTCAAGGTAATCACTTCAAAAAATGGTCGGAACCGATCTTCCGAAACCCCAAAGGCTTGCAAAAACTTGTTAAACAACTGTTGTTCGGTAGGATCAGCCGCCCCGTCAGAAAGTAAGGAATCGACTAAGTTGGTCAAAATACACATCTTTTGTGCATCGGTAAGCGTAGCAGACACTTCCGACAAAAACGTATCCGGCGAATTGCGTTGCGTGTATTTCATTGCGTTATCTAACAATTGCCGATTATTCGCCCCCACGCCAATCACGCCATTTTTCGATTCCCCGCCTAAAACCGATAGCAATTGTCCGACTTCTTCATTTTCGACATTACCATCGGCACTTATCATGTAAATCAACGAGATCGCGAATGCAAGATGTGGAGTCATCTGCGTCCCGCTGTCACTTTTGAACATATCAAATAATCCCATCGTCTGCTCCTAAAAATATGAAAAATCAAGATGATAAAAATGGTTGGTAGATTTGACAAGGTTCAGTTGGTTACCAAATCTCATTTACGGTACGACGAAAGTTTAACACATCGACGACGGCTATAAATTGCGGTTGACCAACGTGATATTACGATCTTCCTCGTCTAAAATGCCAGAAAATCCCAATTTTGACATTAATTTCAGCATGTTATGATTGTTGCTTAACACTTCGCCCTGAATCATTTTCAAGCCGCGCGACCGGGCTGTGTCCATCAATGTCATCATCAATTTATTCGCAATGCCGCGATGTTGCCATTTGTCAGAAATCACTAACGCAAATTCGCAACTTTCTCCATCCGGATTAATCGCATAGCGCGCCACCCCAATTTCAACTTCGGTTGCTTCACCCTGTTCATTTTCATAGTGGGTGACGGCAATCAATGCCATTTCCCGGTCATAATCAATTTGAGTAAAGCGCACCAACATGATCGGCGTAAGTTCATGTAAAGTCTGCATAAACCGAAAATATTTGGATTCATCGGACAAATCACGCACGAATTCTTGTTCAATTTCTGCATCTTCAGGACGAATCGGACGGATAATAATATCAGTACCATCAGGAAGTTGCCATTGATTGACTAAATGGGTTGGATAGGGATAAATCGCCATGTGCGAATAAGGATCGGAATAGTGAGAATAATAATCCACTACAATATGTGCATCGACTGCCACCGCTCCATTTTCATCAATAATCAATGGGTTGATGTCCATCGTTTGAATCCAAGGTAATTCGCACGCCATTTCAGAAACTCGTAACAACACATCGACTAAGGCTTCACGATTGGCTGGCGGCATCTGGCGAAATTGTTCCAACAGTCGTGCTGCACGAGTTTTGTCAATCAAACTGCTTGCAAGATAATGATTTAATGGCGGTAAACTCACCGCTTTGTCGGCAATCACTTCGACCATCGTGCCACCAATCCCAAAGGTAATCACGGGTCCAAATACGGGATCACGCACCAAGCCGACCATGAGTTCCCGTCCATGCCGTTTATTACTCATTCTTTCGACAGTGATACCATCGACTTGTGCATCGGGGCGTTTTTCCTTGACCTGCTGCATAATTTGCTTATAGGCTTCACGAATTTGCGGCGCACTGTTGATATTTAATTTCACTCCACCAACATCGCTTTTGTGGGGAATATCGGGGGAATTGATCTTCATTGCCACTGGGAAACGCAAAGTTTCAGCTAAAACAAGGGCTTCGTTGGGAGAATGTGCAATCGCAGTGTTAATCACGGGAATATTGAACGCACCGAGCAAGGCTTTGGATTCCATTTCAGTCAAGCTCTTACGCCGTTTACCCAAGACACTTTCAATGATAATGCGCGCCCCTTCGACATCGGGCGGTTCAAGATTCCCCAATGATCCCGGCGTTTGCATCAGAAGTTGTTGATTTTGATGATATGCCGATAAATAGGAAAAGGCTTCAATTGCCGCTTCAGGAGTGTGAAATTCTGGAATCCGGGCGTGAATAAATAAGCGACGACTTTCATTCACTTGAGTTCCCCCCATCCAACATGCCAAAATCGGTTTTGAGGATTGTTCTGCAATTTCAATTAGTTTAGTCGCGACCGCCAACGGATGAGTCATTGCCTGAGGCGTTAAAATCACCAGCAATGCGTCGATATTGGGGTCTTTGAGGCAGATCGAGACGGCTTGTTCATACCGAGTTTCTGTGGCATCGCTGCCAATATCCATTGGATTCGCATGAGACCACAGCGGAGGTAATTCTTTGTTGAGCGTTTTTATCGTTTCTGGTGCAAGTTGGGCAATGGGAATTTTTAAATCTACTGCTAAATCAATCGCCATCACGCCGGGTCCGCTACCATTGGTGATCACTGCCAGTCGATTTCCTTCTGCTTTGTAACGTGAAGCCAAGGTTCGCGCCGCGGCAAAAAGTTGTCCGAAAGTATCGACTCGCACCACGCCCGCCCGTTGCAGTGCAGCATCGAACGCGTCGTCGCGCCCCATCATGGCACCGCTGTGAGATTTAATCACGGGGGCAATGTGTTCGTGATGTCCGCTTTTGAGCACGATGACCGGTTTAATGCGCGCCGCGGCTCGTAACCCACTGATAAAACTACGGGCGTGATGAATTCCTTCGATATACAATAAAATACCGTGGGTTTGCGGATCAGAAACCAGAAAATCGAGCACTTCACCAAAATCTAAATTTGTTGACGTTCCAGTGGAAATAATCGCTGAAAATCCCACATCATTGCGTTCCGCCCAATCCAATACCGCAGCGCACAAGGAACCGGATTGTGATACCAGAGCCAGATGTCCGGGGTTGGCAATGCCTTTGAGAAAGGTCGCGTTTAAATGCACGCTGGGACGAATCAAGCCCAAACTGTTGGGACCCAAAAAACGCATTCCAAAACGTTTCGCAGTATCAACAATTTTGCTTTCTAGCCGTGCCCCTTGTTGCCCAATTTCACTGAAGCCGGCAGATAAAATGACCGCGGTTTTCACGCCATACTGTCCACACATTTCGATGATTTGATGCACCGTGCGCGCAGGCGTGGCAATCACTGCGAGATCGATAGGCTTGCCCACGTCCCACACAGTTTTATAACATGGATGTTCTTGGACAGTATCGTATTTCGGATTGATCGCATGAAGTTCGCCTTGAAAATGGTTATCCAACAGATTTTTGAAAACAACGTAACCAACGGAATCTTCAGTATTACTTGCACCAAAAACAGCAATAGAACGGGGTGCGAATAAAGGCGTAAGATAGTGTTTGCTAATGTGCATAGAGTACACCTATCTATTTGAGATGAGAATTGTACTCAAGTATAACAAAAGATTTGTGCAGTGCAACATAAAATGTGATCGCCTGCGAATTTTTCATTGCATCTGTTTAATTTTATCTGCTATAGAACCGATTTGACATCTTTAAACCGAGTGGATTAAGTCATTCCTATTTTCACAGGAACAGCGGTTTAAAAATGTCGTTAAGCGTTTGCAAAAACACAAACGTTATTCACGTCGTCAACATCACTGCTTGATAACTCAAGTCTGAGGTGACTCTTACGTGCGTTTAAAGTCTCGCTGATTCTGGTCGCGACTCTAACTACTT
>DYNO01000215.1 GCA_020721025.1 Thiomargarita sp.
TCAAATTAATAGTTGTACAATAGTCAAAGTGCGAAGTTGCATAGTGTCATGTTTTTTGTTACAACATTTCAGTAGGTGAATGCTATCCAAACATGCCAGCGTCACCGTTCAAATTTGATGAATGCAACAATAATTTGTATTAATCCAATGTCAATGAGGAGGAAAGCAGTATGAATTGGTATTTTATAGTTTTAACAAAGTACGCAACGTTTTCAGGAAGAGCTAGACGGAAAGAGCATTGGTACTTTGCATTATTTAGCACTATTATAGTTGGGATTCTGGGGGCTGCTGATGTGGCAACTGGAGGAATGGGATTGTTTAGCGGAATTTATTCGTTGGCAATCCTTATTCCTAGCCTAGCCGTAGGTGTCCGGCGACTTCATGACACTAACCGCAGTGGTTGGTGGTTGCTCATCGTCTTAGTACCGCTGATTGGTGTAATCGTGTTACTGATATTCATGCTACAAGGGGGTACCCAAGGTGAGAACCGATATGGCGGGGATCCGAAGCAGGCAGAAGCCTAACCGTCTAATAAGCATATCTTAATTCGCAAGGCGTATAAGCAAAGTGCATATCCTTTTGTTATTGCTACACTTTAGATATACGCCTCTGCGAGTGATTAACAACTAAATTTTCGACCTAATCAATCACCGTGCACCACATTCAAACCTATTACCGAGAACTCGACGATTTACGCCGCATTGCCGGAGAACGTAATGAACGCGTGGTGCGCGCTGCGTTTCAAAATTTGTTAAAAAACATCGCTGAAGAGCATCAACTTATTTTGGTGAATGAATATTCGGTGAGGAAAACCAGCGGTCTCATTCGAGTCGATGGGGCATTGATTGATCGGCTGCGTTTGGTGCATGGTTGGTGGGAAGCGAAGGACGAGCAGGATGTCTTAGATGATGAAATTGCTGCAAAATTATTATCGTTACTTTCTCATTTGATGATTCGCCCCATCATTATCTAACTAAAACTTTTGATAAGATTAGAAGTTATGACAGCGATTGAGTCATCGACCGAGATTTAAATGTTACAATCATGTTGAATAAATATGGTCACGATACGATTTAGCGAGACCTTAACTGTATTTGCATTGACGGTGTAAATATCTTAATTGTTATCAATCAGTTCAACTGACTGGTAATATTTGTTAATTATTTAGAACCAGCTGAGAAGACAAATGGAACCAAAAGTAAGTATCAATGATATTTGTAAAGAAATTGTGGAAAATGTGGATGCTGCGTTAGGATGTGCTGTTGTCGATTTAAATAGCGGGCTATTGTTGGGTGTATCTCACAATGTGCCTTATTTTACGCAATCTTACTTGGATGCGGTGGCAGCGGCGGCGGTGGACATGTTTCGCGGTCGAACCATTGGTGCGGTGGAAGATATGATTTCTAACATGCGTGGCACCACAAAGAAACACATGATTAAAGAAGTGCAGATGACCACAGAAAACACCCTGCATTTCATGATAGTCATTCCCGAAAAACCTGATATGTTGGTAGTGTTAATCACCAGCAAAAAGGTGAATTTAGGAATGGGATGGTCACAAGTGCGTCAATCTATCCCAAAAATCGTCCCCCTGTGCCCTTAATCGGTTAGCGGAAATCACAGGTTCTCAAATTCTGAATCTGTGATTTTATCATCCGCTTCAAACCGTTTTCTGTGCCACTGCCTGTTGTAGTTGGGAAATTAAATGTTTAATCTGCTGATATTTTATCTTCATCGCCGCCTTGTTGACAACTAAACGTGAACTGATACGAGCGATTTGTTCCAATTCAACCAATCCATTGGCGCGTAACGTATTTCCCGTTTCCACCAAATCCACAATAAAATCAGCCAATCCCACCAATGGCGCGAGTTCCATCGACCCATACAGCTTAATCACTTCGACTTGAATTCCCTGTTGAGCATAATAGCGTTGCGTGGTCTTGGTATATTTTGTGGCGATCCGCAATCGACCATGAGGCGGCAAGGGAGTATTTTCACGTCCTGCCACCATCAAACGACATTGTGCAATTTTTAAATCAAGTGGCTCATATAAATCATCACTGTCATATTCCATCAAAACATCCTTACCTGCCACACCAATATCTGCTGCGCCATATTCCACATACGTTGGCACATCGGAAGCGCGTATCAAGACCAATTTTACATCTTCATGATTGGTATCTAAAATTAATTTACGTGAAGTTTCAGGATTGTCTCTAGGAACAATATCGGCGGTCGCGAGCAAGGGCAAGGTATCATCTAAAATCCGACCTTTAGAAAGTGCAATTTTTAGCATCGTAGCGTGATTGTGATTGAAGTTAGAAAATTTTGGGCGTAATTTATCGCATCAAACAAAGTGATTTTGACAATAAACATGAATATTTTATCATCAAAAATCATGAACGGTTGAGTATTATTGAGAAGATGATGATTTTAATTCGTTTATCAAGTTACCGATAGTTTTCAATCTGCCAACGAGAATGAATGAATTATAAGCTAATTTTGGTGGAAGGTTTTCTTCAAAAATTTTTATCATTTCTACATAAACATCGCTCAATTCGGTGATTTACCAAAGATGACTTTGACAATAATTATATTATATACAATTAGTTGCCGCTACTGTTGCAGATGACACTTGCTTTTTATCATCAAATCGCGCACAATACGCGCCTAAGTCAAGCCGACGTGGTGGAACTGGTAGACACGCTGCTTTGAGGGGGCAGTGGCGCAAGCTGTGACGGTTCGAGTCCGTCCGTCGGTACCAACTTGATTTTCCCTCATCTCTTCAATTAGTTACATCATCGTATTGTTGCATTTCTTCTCTTTCCAGAACTTCTCATCTTCCAAATATCCCTGTCGCGCCCCCGACTGCGAATCATGTTACTTCGTGTTAAAATCCTCGTCAATTATCCCCATCTAAACCGACCGATGAGAAAGGTGACAAAAAATTATGACTGAAATAACAGGAGAAGTTCTCGCCATCAATGGGCCCATTGTTACCATTCGCTTGCCCGGCGTGCATAACAGTGAACAAGTGCGTATTGGGCGTTTGGGATTGATGGGCGAGGTGATCAGCTTATCAGGCGACGAAGCCATCGTGCAAGTGTATGAATCGACTGAATCTTTATGTCCCGGCGAACAGGTGCACGGTTTGGGGCATTCCTTGGCGGTGGAATTGGGACCCGGATTGATGGGCAATATTTTCGATGGTGTGCAACGTCCCCTCAATACCCTTTATGCACAAACGGGAGATTTCATTGCGCGGGGCATCACGATTCCGGCATTGGATCGAGAAAAACGCTGGCATTTTATTCCTGATAATCAATTATCTATCGGTGCCCATCTATCACCGGGTCAGATTTTGGGACAAGTGCAAGAAACGCCAACCATCAATCATCGCATCCTCGTCCCCCCCGATTGTAATGGAAAATTGATTGAACTGGTACACAGCGGTGATTATACCGTGGAACAAGAAATTGCCAAAGTGCGACTAACTAACGGTAAAGTAAGAAATTTGCAGCTATTTCATCGCTGGTCAGTGCGTACCCCGCGTCCCTACCTCAACCGAGATCATGCCGTGCAACCCTTGTTGACGGGACAGCGCATTTTAGACACCTTTTTTCCATTGCTCAAAGGTGGAAAAGCCGCAGTACCGGGACCCTTTGGCGCGGGAAAAACTATGCTACAACAACAAGTTGCACGTTGGGCAAATGCAGACATTGTGATCTACGTGGGCTGTGGCGAGCGTGGCAATGAATTGGTCGATGTGCTTGAAACTTTTCCACAATTGACCGATCCCCACACCGGACGCTCATTGATGGAACGCACCCTGCTCGTTGCAAATACGTCAAATATGCCCGTGGTGGCGCGGGAGGCTTCGATTTACGTCGGCGTGACGATGGCAGAATACTATCGTGATCAAGGCTATGATGTGGTCATGGTTGCGGATTCCACCAGTCGATGGGCGGAAGCGTTGCGAGAAGTGGCAGGGCGGCTGGGGCAAATGCCGGTGGAAGAAGGATATCCCGCGTATTTGGCTTCACGATTATCTGCTTTTTATGAACGAGCAGGACGCGTCACCACGTTAAATCACACGGCGGGTTCAGTGACATTAATTGGCGCAGTTTCCCCTCCCGGCGGCGATTTTTCCGAACCAGTCACCAGTCACACCAAGGAAATTATTCAAACCTTTTGGGCATTATCGAAAGAACTTGCCGATGCCCGCCATTATCCCTCAGTCGATTGGAATGAAAGTTTTTCCGGCTACGTGCAAATTGCACAACAATGGTGGGCGGAAAATGTCGATACCCATTGGCAAGCATATCGCGGGGAAGCGTTGGAATTATTAGCAAAATCAGACGAATTGGCGCGGATTGTGAACTTAGTGGGACCTGAGGCTTTATCTTCATTGCAACGGTGGACTTTGGAAAGTGCCGGTTTAATTCGTGAAGGGATTTTGCAACAAAATGCGGTTGATGAAATTGACAGTTTTTGCTCGCCAGAAAAACAGATGGCATTGTTGAGCTTGATTTTATTGATTTATCATCAAGGCGTGCAATTGATTGAAGCGGGAGTTCCCGTGCAACAGTTGACGAAATTGCCCCTATTAGCCCAAGCGCGGCGATTAAAATCAACTTATTCCAGCGCAGAAATTGATAAGTTGAAAGAATTTCAGCAGACTATCCAAACTGCGTTCAATAAATTGCGGGTTGAGTATGGATATGAACAAGCTGCATAATCATTAAGTGAACTGCGTTCAGACGGACGGTTTTTCTCAGTTTGAAATTCAATTAAAAATTATCCGCATGAACTGATACGACAAGCCAATGAACCCTATTTCTGACTATCTCAATACGTTACAAGCGAACTTG
>DYNO01000216.1 GCA_020721025.1 Thiomargarita sp.
TTAGTTTTGTAAAGTGGCACAGCAAAAACATACTATATCATCTTGCTAATCACTGAACCTCTATCAATGATGGTAAACGACTGATTTCAGTCACTGGAAGTCAATGTTAGACAAGTTCAGAATTCAGTTATTGGTGATTCAGTCGTATATAGCTATATTGAACTAAATATAGCTAATTTGGTAACAGGAACTAACTCAAACCACGATTCAGGCGATAAATTTGAACGGCTAATTTTCAATTATCCTGCTTTAATGCCAGAAATCCTTAACCCGATCTCAGAACATGACTAAATTAAAACTTCTACACGCCCGACCAGACTAACCAGCAAGGACTTTTGAATTTAGTGGACAACATCCGAGCCGACCGAAGCGATGAAGATTTATTGTTTCAGATTTTGCTTGATTGGGGCGTAGATTTAACTTTGCCGATAGTCGAAAAGACGATTGATGAAAAAACGGTTTTTACCGTTGCAGACAATGAGATAGTGGCGTGTTTTGATAGACAGGGAGGCATTACCGAAGACTTTATCAAACAACTCACAACCAGCCAGACCAAGCGCGTGGTATTTTGTGATAAAGGTTTTGCCGATGATAGCGTGAAAATCAATGTTGAGCAGGTTTTCAAATCCCTATCGCCCCACACTGAAATTAAAACGATTTAAGCGAGCGCATATTATGAAATTACAAGTCTTTATTCATCCTGCCGAAGAAGGAGGATTTTGGGCTGAAATTCCCGCCTTTGCAGGCTGTGTTTCCGAAGGTGAAACCTTAGAAGAAACTTTATTAAATATCAAAGAAGCGGCAGAGGGTTGGCTAGAAGTCGCCGCTTTACGCATAAAAAACGACACCAAAATGCAAGTTGCTGAAATTGAATTATGAAATCTATATCAGGCAAGGCATTTTGTCGGTTATTGCATTTACACGGTTGGCAATTACAACGTGTTCGTGGCAGTCACCATATTTACACACACCCTGATAAAATTGAAATAATCACCGTTCCCGTTCATGCCAATCAAGATTTAAAAATAGGGACATTAAGCAAGTTACTTAAAGATGCGGGGTTAACTGAACGCGATTTATGAAACTCAAATTTAAACAACAAGCCTATCAAACCCACGCCGTTGAATCGGTAGTCAACTGTTTTGCAGGACAACCCTATCAAGCGGGTATTTCCTACAAACTGGACAATAATGGGGTGAAATTGCCACTAAAGTATTCAAGCAAGTGTAGGGTGTATAAGCGAAGCGTCATACACCTTTGTATTTCAAATAATTTTGGTGCATGACACTGCGTTGATGCACCCTGCAGCTTGTCGGTGTTCATTCTGGAAATTCTGATTCAGACAGGTTGTTCAAGCAAAATTTGCAACCTCACCCTCACCTCGATCTCAGCCACCCCAACAATAACATCACTGTGCCTATCAAGCCAAACAGCGTCGCCAACAACGGCAAATTCCAAATCACTTTCGATTCCAACGATAAAATCAAACTGGCACACAATAACAAGGTGCTGCCCGTCCAAAGTAACTGATTTTGTTGCTGTTGATGCCGCACTTCATGACGCAATTGCTGAATTTCATGCGTGAGTCGTTTCACTTGGGCGCGTTCGACCGGACGTTGAGCCAGCGCGTCGTGCAATAACATCGGCATATCAGGCAATTTTTCCGCCCACAACGGCAAATTATTACGCACGCCCTGCACAAAAGCCCGCCAACCTACCCGCTCACTCATCCACCGTTCTAAAAAGGGTTTCGCGGTCTGCCACAAATCCAATTCGGGATAAAGTTGTCGCCCTAAACCTTCGATATTTAACAAAGTTTTCTGCAATAACACCAACTGCGGCTGCACTTCCATCTGAAAACGGCGCGCGGTCTGAAAAAGTCGTAATAAGAGCAAACCAAATGAAATATCTTTCAATGGCTTATCAAAAATCGGTTCGCACACACTCCGAATTGCCCCTTCAAATTCCTCAATCCGAGTCTCTGCCGGTACCCACTCCGAACGAACGTGTAATTCCGCCACCCGCCGATAATCACGGTGAAAAAATGCCAGAAAATTTTCCGCCAGATAATGCTGATCTTCGCGGCTCAGTGTCCCCATAATCCCAAAATCTACCGCGATATAAAATGGCTCTTGGGGGTGCGTGGTGTTGACAAAAATATTGCCGGGGTGCATGTCCGCGTGGAAAAAATTATCTCGAAACACTTGAGTAAAAAAGATTTCCACCCCCGTTTCCGCCAGATGTTTCAAATTCACGCCGCGCCGCTTCAATTCCTCAATATCGCTGACCGGCACACCGCTGATTCGTTCCATCACCATCACGTTGCGCTGGGTATGATTCCATTCTACTTCAGGCACATACAACAATTTTGAGTTGTGAAAATTGCGTTTCAATTGCGTCGCATTTGCCGCTTCCAGCATCAAATCGAGTTCATCATGCAGATTTTTTTCAAATTCCGCCACCACTTCCAACGGACGCAACCGTTTTCCTTCCGCCCAATAACGATTTGCCAATTCGCCTAACAAGTACAATAATTCAATATCTCGTTGAATCGCATGAGCAATACCGGGACGCACCACCTTGACCACGACCTTGCGACCATCATGCAATTGCGCCGCGTGAACTTGGGCTATCGAAGCTGCCGCCGTCGGTTCGGTATCAAAAAACGCGAAAACTTCGCTCAAGGGCTTGCCATAGCTCAATTCGATAATGTGGCGCGCTTCATCTCCATGAAAAGGCTTGACTTTATCTTGTAACTTTGCCAATTCGAGCGCAACGTCGTCGGGGAGCAAATCGCGCCGGGTGGAAAGAATTTGTCCAAATTTGACAAAAATCGGTCCCAAGTCTTCTAATGCCAACCGGACGCGCATTCCTCGCGTTAAGTGTTTGGGACGCAACCAATAACCGGGCGTGAAATAAGAAAGAATTTTAATCGAGCGAAGAATTTCAGTGGAAAGCAATAATTCGTCAATACCGTAGTGAACAACGATGCGATAAATAGTCAGCAGACGAATAAAACGACGCAGATATAAGAACATAGGTGGGTAAGTCAGCAATGGATGGGGGAGATTGTTGCGATCCGAGAGGTTGAATTCTACGGGGGTGCGATATTTTTTGAGCGGTGCAAAATGTTGTCAATCAGTTAAATGAGCGAATTGAGGCGTTGTACTCGTTTTTCTAAACGTTCCAGATCATCTCGTAAAACATCAATTTGATTCATAAAGAAAATAATTTCACTGGCGGCAGGCAGGATGCGACTCTCTTCTTGTAAATATTCGCTGCAATTGGCTTGAAGCGTGTGCAGCCGATCTTGGGCATAATGTTGAGTTTCATTGAGCAAGTGATTGATTTTATGGGCGGGAATGTCGCCGAGAATGCGAGATAGATGTTCTTCCCAATCAATTTGTAAACCGTGCAAAATATCGGATAAATAATGAATTACGCCAATGTCGCCACGAATGGTAATGTCCGGGTGTGCCGCGGGAAGCGCGTGTTTGCTGAAAAAGAGAGCCATGAGGCTGAAAGGTACGCCAGACACGGTGACATCGGCAATTTTGTCGGTTTCGCTTTGAATTATCAAGCCTTCACCGCTGGGAAAGATGAAAAAATCTAAATTCAATCCTTGCAATTCGACGTGAATCACCTTGCCGCTGAGTTTTGCTAAACTTTGCAGGCTGATCGGGTCTAACTGAATGACTTGATTGAGTAAAGTTTCTAACGTCAGTGCGAGAAGTTGTTTGGGAGTCATGGTTGGCTCATTTGACGGTGGTTTTCATCAATTGTTCCAGTGGGGCAGTCGCTTCGTCGTGCACAATCACCACAGTTCGCGCAATTTTATCATGCCAGCCTTGTTTGCGTTTGTCCCATAAAATCCAGAAAAATCCGAGACCTAGCGGCACAGCGGACACGATGTAGGCGAGATAACGGACGATGAGTTGCAGCAAACTGGGCGATTTTCCGGTGGTGGCATCGACAATTTCGCAATCCACCAACCATTTGCCCGGCGTGGCGGCGTAGTGATACCATAAACCAATCACGAGAATTGCGGGTAACATGTCGTTGATAATGATAGATTTCCAATTGACAGACAGACCTTCTCCGTCTAATAATTCGTATAATTGTTGTGAAGTCAGGGGATCAAAAAAATGCAGTAAAATAAGGATTAAGCTGACTAACCACACGCTATCAATGAGGGTCGCTACGCAACGCCGCCAAAAACCCGCATACTCCGTAAGTATGGTGAGCCTATCGTGATTAATGCTCATGATGTTCTCCATTTTCTGCATCTGACATGGATGATTTATAGGCTTGTTCAGCAGATTCAATCATCTGATACAAATCACCACAACTTTCAAACATATCGGTTACAACTTCATCAAACAGCTTTTTATTCAATAACATCTTAGAGACATTATTGCCATACGAGAAGACGAAGGCAATCTCCGGATTATCTACACGTTCTAAACTCCAAAATCCCATCAGACTCGCAGAGTTGATTTCTAACAACGTGGTGGATAGGTGATGGGGAATCTCTTCACCGGGTGCCACCATGATGTGAGAAGCCATGCTGAATTGCAAGATATCGTCGAGTTCGCGAATCATCATGATATGCTCATCCATTTTTTCAGATGCATCGGGATGAACGACTAGGAATGCGAGCCCATCTTCCAATTTGCTGAGGTCGTAGCGGGGAGGTTGACAGAAGCTCTTGATTTTCTTCTCGAAGTTAAATGAGTTACTGACTCGCAGGATGCCCATGAACGAAATCCTTGTTGATTAAAAAAGGTTACAGTTTATAAAAATTACCGTTCCTAAAAAGTTATGAATTGTTCGGACAAGATGTGCGAATGATTCTCCCTTTGTT
>DYNO01000217.1 GCA_020721025.1 Thiomargarita sp.
TCACTTTCACATCAAAGTTCGGAAACAATTGCAATTTCTGCCCTTGATACATCACCTCAAACGTCCCATCCATGTTAAACGTCACCGATTCGACACCGGGGAACTTTTTCGCTTCCTCAATGAATGTTTTGGGTGAAAATACCGTGGGATAAAGCCGTTGTGCCGTACCATCTTGGTAAATTAATTTCGCTTGTTGTTTTGCCCGCGCCCCGTTATCAAAATGGATTCCCGGTTGCATACTCGCATCTACTTGTTCCCAATTACACACACCCGCCGCATCACAAATACCTTCCGGACTGGGTTCAATAAACGGATCAAATACGGCAACCGTATGAACAGGCTCACCTTCGCGAACACTGCGCGCGGTAGATTGATGAAAACTGAGAAAAATATCCCCGCGTTTACCCACTTTCACTTGACCATTATCTAACACATTAGACACAGCTACGGGGTCTTTGGGGGCGGGCAACAGATTGACTTCAAGTTTATCCGCTGTGGTCACTTGATATTCTCCATGAGTATCAATTTGCAGACCAGTGGGATGGGTTACATCCCGTTGCAACAATTTTTCATCATCCAACAGAAAGGCAAACTGTTTTGAACCAGTGGAGTTCTCACTTTGTATCACTCCATATTGATTTTGTTTGGCTTGATACTCCGACCCCTTCTCTCTCAAAGTATGATTGATTTTCTGAAGCAGGGTTTCATCTTCTCCCATGCCACCCACAGTCACACTGGTATTGGCATTGAATTGGTAGTTGGGCAAAGTAACATTTTCTGGTACTTCGTTGACTTCAAGAGCTTTTAATGCCAGTTGCGTGTCTGCGGGAGCAGTCAAATTTCCGGTGGTCGTGTCCAATTGCCAACCGTCCGGTAACAGTTTGGTGATGAGTTCTGGAGAAAAATTATTCGCATTCAAGTTGGTCAACCACTTCGCTACACCACTCCCCGGCATCTGTTGAAATTCAGTCAGTTGCAAGGCTTCTAAATGCGCAGGATCAAACTCATGAATGACTTGAGGACTTAAACCATCCATGTTATCTTTATGCAAACCGCCAAACGCTTCAATCGGAATTTGCTGATATTGTTCAATACTTAAGGCTTCCAGTGGAGCAGATTTAAAATTAGCTAATTGGTCACCAATCAATACATCTAAGGACGCGGGGGGAAGTTCTGCCACATTTTCTTCTGCAAAGGTGCTAAATGCGAGTTTTTCAGTACCCAAAATGCGTTGTTCAGTAAAATTGACAACTGTTTGAGGTGCGATACAAAAATCTTCTATTTCCATCTCGGTATCATTGGTTGCTCTTTGACGAGGTTGATTCGGTTGATTATTTTGAATAACTGTCGCATCAAGCATTACATCTTGGTCAATTTGTACCGTTGGAGTTAGGCAGGCATGGGAAAGACGCATTTTGGTTAATTTTGCTTCACCGATGATGACATAACCCGTTGCATTGCCGCTCATATCGCCAGACAGCGTTCCCCCCAAAACTAAAGTTTCTGGCAAATAGGTGACATCTTGCAACGCACCCTGATTAAGCACCACTCCGCCAACTTTTCCCCCGGTAATCGCACTGTCAGGCTGAATTGTAGGATCGATAATAGCACCCTGATTGTTAATTGTGCCAGCATAGTTACCACCCCTGATTTCAGAATATGAACTGAGAGTAATATCCTTCACTGTGCCATTGTTGGTATTGAAACCGCTGAGAGTGCCGCCAGTCAAGGTTGCCCCTGGAGCAATCGTGACATTGGCAATTAAGCCCTCATTGGTGATTGTGCCAGCAAGAGTTCCACCTGCCACACTCCCAGTAGGAGTTACAGTCAGATTAGTCGCAGTCTGATTGTAATTAGACATTGGACCGGAAGCAGTTCCATTTGTCGTAGGTACAGCGGGCGGAGGCGGGGGGATAGCTGGATTAACAGTGATATTTTGGGTAATTTGAGGGGCAGCATTGTAATTAGCATCACCAGCTTGATCGGCTGTTAATGTGCAAATACCCTCTGCAACATAAGTTACAGTCATTTCACTGACAGTACAAACACTGGGGGTGGTACTGGTAAATGAGACAGCTAAACCCGAAGTGGCGGTTGCACTCAAGGTAGCAGTTTGACCAACGAAAAGACTGGTTAGGACAGGAAAAGTAATCGCTTGGCTTATTTGACTGACCGTGATATTGGCTGTGACTTGGGGCGCGGCAGTATAATTGGTATTACCTGCTTGGTTTGCTGTTAATGTGCAAATACCTACTGCAATATAAGTAACTTTTGCCTCATTAGTAGTACAAATATCAGTGGTGGAACTGGTTAAGGTCACCGCTAAATTTGAGGTTGCTGTGGCAGGTGTTGCCGTTGTACTGACCGTTCCTTTTGTTGTGTTAAAAGTAATTGTTTGATTGATTTGACCAACAGAAATATTTCTAGTAATTCGTGGAGCAGCAGCGTAGTAATCAGTATTGCCGGATTGATCAGCTGTTAATGTACATGTACCTACTGCGATGTAATTTACATTTGAACCACTGACAGTACAAAAATTTGGGGTGGTGCTGGCAAAGGAAACAGTTAAACCAGAAGTTGCAGTCGCGCTCAAAGTTGCTCTACTTCCCACCACTGCATTGATTGGCGGAGTAAAATTAATTACCTGATTGACTTTTGTAATAGCAGTTTCACTGGTTACTGTGACTTCAATACCGGTATCATTCACATTCTTGGGAGTTATGCCAAAACAGAGATATTTACCAATATCAGCGCTGGTTGCCGTATAAGTTTGGGTAGTCGCGCCAGAAATTGCTGTTTTACCCGTTCTGCAATTGCCATCTGTCGCCAGGTACCACTGGAAAGACGTACCTTTCTCAGCATCAGATTCCACATCATGATAGGTGTAGCTGCCTTTTAGAATTTCTCCAACATTCCAAATAGGTTTTCCAGAAGGACTCAAACTAAGGTTTGTATCTGAAACTGTTGGGGGAGTGTCAAACACTAACATGACTGCCGGTGTTAAACGTTGCGCGGTAGAATTATCACCTAATTGACCCTGACCATTTCGTCCCCAACATTGAACTCCGCCGCTATTGATTAATGCACAGGTGTGTCCCCATCCTGCTGTGATAGCCGTCACCCCACTGCTTAGATTACTGACACTCACAGGAATTGCGCTTTGTGCGATAGAGTTGTCTCCCAGTTGACCATTGCTGTTCATACCCCAGCATTGAACCCCGCCACCGCTGGTTAATACACAAGTGTGACTAAAACCTGTTGCGAGGGCAGTTACCTTGCTAGTTAAGCCACTGACTGTTGTCGGAGTCAAATGTTGGACGCTTGAACTGTCTCCCAGTTGACCTTCATCGTTTCTGCCCCAACATTGAACTCCTCCAGCACTGGTTAATGCACAAGTATGGGAAGAACCTGCTGCGATGGCAGTCACTCCGCTAGTTAAATTATTAACAGCCACAGGGGCATTACGTTGCAGGATGGAATTATCCCCCAGTTGACCTTCACTGTTCCAACCCCAACATTTGACTCCCCCACCACTGGTCAATGCACAAGTGTGAGAGGAACCGGCTGAAATAGATGTAACTCCATTGGTCAAACCACTGACAACCGCAGGTGACCAACGCTCAGTAGTGGAGTTATCCCCCAATTGACCGTAATTATTATTACCCCAACATTGAACCTTCCCACTATCGGTTAATGCACAGGTGTGATTGTTACCTGCTGCAATAGCGACAACTCCACTAGATAAACCATTGACAGCTACTGGAGTCCAACGGTCAGTTGTAGAGTTGTCACCGAGTTGACCAGAATCATTGCTGCCCCAACACTGAACTCCCCCACCGCTAGTTAATGCGTAGGTATAAAAGGGACCCGCAGCAACAGAGAGTATCCCACTGGATAAACCATTGACAGCAGCAGGAGTTGAATGCGGAGTAATAGAGTTATCTCCCAACTGACCATAACCATTATACCCCCAACATTTAACTCCACCGTTGTTAGTAACAATACAACCATGATCGCCACTCATTCCTTTCCAAAGTTGACTGACTCCAGTGATGGGAACGTAGGAAGCGAAAGCAGGAAAGGCTATTAACAACAACAGTCCGCTAAGGATAATGTGCCAAAGACATCGCCAAATCTCACGTACTAAATATAAAAATGAAGCGGATATGTCGTGACGAAATGAAGCATTGAAAACATTAGACATATTCATGATAACTCCCCTACCTACAGAAATAAATTTTGCAGCGATGCTTAGCCATTAATTTTTGAAGTCATCAGTAAAGTATCGTAGTTTAACTCATAGGCTAAAGTTTATCACAAAATTTAATTTCCGTATTGCTTTTTTGTAATGACTAAATAAGGTGTTAGAAATTTAGCCATAGGCAACATTATCTCAACCCAATTTAAATTAGGATTATGGAGATAATCAGGTAAATTGAGTTCCGACAAATTGGCTGGATCATTCGCTGAAAGATAACTCTGAAGTCAACAATTGCTGCCCCTGTTGCACTTGATATTCCAACGCATTCCCCTTCAATTTCACGCTCGGCTTGACATGTTCATACTTCTCCAACGGAGTCACTTTCACATCAAAGTTCGGAAACAATTGCAATTTCTGCCCTTGATACATCACCTCAAACGTCCCATCCATGTTAAACGTCACCGATTCGACACCGGGGAACTTTTTCGCCTCCTCAATGAATGTTTTGGGTGAAAATACCGTCGGATAAAGCCGTTGTGATGTGCCATCTTGATAAATCAATTTCGCCTGTCGTTTTGCCCGCGCCCCATCGAAAAAGTGAATACCCGGTTGCATGTCCACTC
>DYNO01000046.1:0-2056 GCA_020721025.1 Thiomargarita sp.
CATTCAAATCCCGGTCAATGA
Source organism: Thiomargarita sp. (assembly GCA_020721025.1). Classification (GTDB taxonomy): domain Bacteria; phylum Pseudomonadota; class Gammaproteobacteria; order Beggiatoales; family Beggiatoaceae; genus DYNO01. Next base: position 22 of record DYNO01000046.1, read on the forward strand.
CTAAACCACAGTCACAACTGAAGATTCTGTCTGCTAATGTCAAATCCTGTTTTTTCGTTCCACAACGGGAACAAGTTTTACTGCTGGGAAAAAATCTATCGGCTAGGATAAGATGTATGAGATTTATTAAAACGTGGTTGTGGTGTGTTGTCGCATGTGTTGGGGTGTTCGTCATTTTGCCAAGCCTAAGTAATCATTGCTGCAAAAATTCAAAATTCACTGATTATCTGTTGTTAAAACGGGAGCTTGTGGACTGTTGTGGATCAATTGAGTGCGATATAATTGTCACTGTTCAATCACTTAGCAGTGCATAAAACATTCTAAATTGGGTAATCCGTTCTGCAAGTCCAATGGTTCCGCCATTCACTTTTTTAGTTACCTTTGTCACCACCGCATCATTTGCCCCCAAGTCAGCAATTTCATTCAAAACGCGCGAATTCCAATACCAACCTGCGGAAACAAGCGGATATTTATCACAGACTAAATCTGGATTTTCTAACGCATCTTCCACGATGGTTTCGTTGAACAAAGTATAATTATTCTTTCCGGTCAATTGGATATAGCCGCGCCCACGATATTTATAACCTTCCCGACTCGCTTCATCGCCATTACCCATCCGATTCGCATAGACACGAGAAGCAATTTTTTCCGGTTGACGGGCATAACTGTTGGCAATATCGCCGGGGAAATATTTGGGAAAGGTGCGCTTGAGTCCGTCCGCCGAGTATCTGAGATTTTCCTGAGTCAGTTTAAAACCCGCACTTTCATGACTACATTGCGCTAAAAAGTGGGCGAGCCGTAACGGGGTATCAATTTTAAATTTCACCGCGCATTCAGGAATTTCCTCAAGCACCAATGCTGGCACTTTCCCTTGTAAACGGTCTAATTTTAGATGGCTCATATCCACAAGCATTTCTGATTTTAATTGTCCAGTTTGCTCAATAGCTATTTCTGGAGTTGTTTCAGATGTGATTGTTTGTTGCGAAGTTTCAACAGGGGCAGGCGTTGCAGCAATCGTTGGTTGAATGGATGCAGTGGCAGGAAATAACAGATTCCACGTCGCATTTCCAACAATTCCGTCCGCTGGGAGATTATTGGCGGCTTGCCATTTTTTAACCGCTTCTTCGGTTTTACTGCCAAATTTTCCGTCTGCGGTCAAACCTAATTTTTGTTGCAAGGTTTCGACATCTTCGCCATAAGAACCTAATTTCAGTAACATAAAACTCTCCACAATTTCAGCAAACAATTGTTAAAAGTGTAACAGAAAGCGGTATGGAAAATCAAGGGTCCGGTCTGAATTAAAATTTTTCGTCCGAATCAGAATTTACAGAATAACGGCAACAACCTATTCATTTTCAGCATGTTATTTCGGTTTTCATTCTGGAAATTCTAAAATTTTGAAAATTCTGATTCAGACAAAAAATTCATGCCGCCATCAATAAATCAAACATTGCATCATGTGCCGCTTCCCGTTGTGCTGGAGTGATCGCGGTGATCAGTCTGCCTTTCAATAATTGATAACTTTCAATCAGTTGCTCCACTGCTCGTTGCACCCACACCGTTAAACTCGGACGCGCCTGTAACGTTTTAATCCGTTGTTCGGCAAGATTTTGATATTCGAGCTGTTGTTGTTCATTATTCGCCGCAAGAGCTTGTTCTGCATAATTTTCTGCCTCAAGCACTTCGACAACCGGTTGTTGCTCCGGCGTAGCTGCAACGGCTTGTAACGTTTCCAATGATTCCGCCCAGCGTCCCTGTTGTAATTGCGCAAAAGCCAACGAATTACGAAAATAACTTTGATTCACCGGCGCGTCACGAACTCCTTGTTTTAACAACCTAATTGTCTCATTCCAGTCGCCTTCGCGCACAAAGGACATCGCATACACATGAAAACCAATCCAATCATCACGCGTTTGTAATCGAGCGACTTGGGCAGTCAATAATTCCCGCGCTTCGCTAAATCGTTGTAATTTCAATAGCAAATTCGCATAGCCGGTGCGTGCCACGACATCATTGGGGAATTTCTCTATCGTTG
>DYNO01000046.1:2156-18150 GCA_020721025.1 Thiomargarita sp.
CGCGATACACTTTGCCGGATTCTTCCAACTCATTGCGCAGTTTCAAGATTTCCGCATAGCCGGTGCGTGCCACGACATCATTGGGGAATTTCTCTATCGTTGCGCGATACACTTTGCCGGATTCTTCCAACTCATTGCGCAGTTTCAAGATTTCCGCGCGAATAGTCCACGTAAACGCATCTTCTTCAAGCAATTCAGCATAATTCAACGTGCGCAGGGCGAAGTCAAAATGTTGCGAATTTTTTGCTTGTGTAGCAATATTGTTGAATGTCTTGACTAAATCTGGAGCCGCTTTTTTTACGTCAATACCACTGTTTGCAATAAATTTAACGTATTCAAACAGTAACTCGCGCACCTTTGCAGTTTTGCCACTACGCAAGGTTGTAAAAAGCGTTTCTCGTTTACTTTTGGCTTGTTCACCCAATTTTTTGAAATCAATCCACTTTGACGCAGAGAACTTGGTTTGTTTAAACTTTTGTAAAACCTCAACAATCCGCACATCTGCCAACGCCTCTTGATACAATTCCTTCACTTTGGGCGTTTTCGCATATTGAATCGCATGGGTGACATCAGCTTCTTTAGGTAATGGGCGGCTTAAAAACCGTTGGCGTACAAATTGACACACCGCGTCATCTTTGGCAAACAATTTATCGACATGCCCAATGCACTCCCGTTGCAACTCCTCACCCAAAGTTTTATCTAACCCATTCAACAAAAACTGAAGCGCGGTATATTTCGCGTACGACTGCCGCAGTTGTTCCAATAATTCAGGCAAGGGCGGCACATAGGGCAAATGGAGCGGTTCAGCGCACACATCCAACAACAAATTAATTTCACCGGCGCGACAAGGCTCTGGGGCGTGTTTACGACGCGACACCTTAAAATATTTGTCACCTTGCCGATAAATAGCTTGACCGACTTCGCCAAATAGCAAGGTTTCTTCGGTTAATTGTACGTTGTCCATGTTTTGCCTAAATCTTCTAATTTCTTCTGAACGACTCGAACTTGGGTTGCAACAAAATCGAATTCATCTTCATTTTCATCAAGTTGTGAATACTCTTCCGGAGCGCGCACCTCAACAATGTCATCGCAAGTGATCTTTTTACAAATATGCACTTCGATAAAATCATCCTGCATTTTTTCATCAGCGCAGTGCGTCAAAATATTTGGAAAATCATTTGGTTGAGTTGTTTCTGTCATCTGCTGCCCCAATTTCGCCACCGCCAATTTGCTGCGATTTTCCCACGTTGCCCGGTAGCCATGAATAAAAGAAAATTTTTCCATAAGAATATTTGGGTACTTTTCAAAAAAAACAAATGGATTTTCTTCAAACACGCTGGTACATTCTCGTAATTTGTTACTATCTAATACGATACAAAACTCACCATAGTTATGCAATCCTGTGGGACGCGAACACAATGCAGCATAACGAATTTGGTTGCTATCTTCCCCAAACAAGCGTGCATCAGTGATTACTCTACGGGAATCATATTTCTTCACGCCTTCATGGTGTAATTCATAATAATTTTTGTAAAACTGACCTTGCACCACAAGACGATGAACCGTATCAAAGGCAAGATTAATAGTAATGCGCGCCATTGCTTCGACATGTTTTTGAAAATCTACAATAATATGCCACACTTGTGCACACATTTGTTCAACTTCACCATAACGAGCATTCAAAGCGTCAATTTCTTCGGGAAGGGCAGCGGCTATCACATTGGGAGTCATAACATTCCTTGCAAATCAATATTTTTGATTCAATCCTAATTCTTTCGCAAAATCAGCCATCAACGCCTCATAAGCCGTGACCACTTGTGCAACGGGCGTACACTGATCAGGCCTACAGAACAGTAGTGTAGCATATTCTGCTTGCCATGAAGGAGTTTGTTGATATTTCTCAGGACACAGCCGAAGTTTAGCATCCTGCCCCTCACCAGTATAAGTTAAAAAACATAATCCAATGAACTGTTTATAATGTTGCAGCAAACTGGGTGAATACAGCGACGCGAATACGTGCATTTGCTTGTCTAATTTTCGTTTATGTTCAAGCAATTGGCGCGGCGTTAATTCTTTCCAATTTCCCACCCGCTGAAAGTAACACAACAAATCATTCAATCCCGGTGCCACCGATTCAAAAATCTGCAACCGTTGCTCAATAATTTTATGACTGAACCAACGGGCATCTTCCAATTTATCAAAAAACCGTGCCTCCAACCACAACGCAAATATCCCAAATAAAATCGTCGTGATGACCGGAATCACCACCTTTGCAATTTCCAAACTATTCCATTCTGCACAGTTTTCCATAACACTTTTACTCCGAAATCAATTAGTTAAAATGAATGTGATATAGCTACGGCAACGTAAAAAGAGTATTCAAAACCATAATGTGCCTAGAATCAACACATGCGCCCGCGCAAAGTTCTAAATCTTCAACAACAGACCGGAAAAGTGTAACAGAAAGCGGTATGGAAAATCAATGAGCCTAGTCTGAATTAAAATTTTTTGTCCGAATCAGATATGAATAAAATCAACGTTTGTTAAGAAAAAATCATCGAAAAGTTGAAGCATCGTTTTCAGCGGTTTATCTATTGTCATGATAACTGTGAAAATGATGGTTCAGCGAGAGTTATGGCAATTGATACATGATTTGTTTCAGTCCGTCAGCGTAAGTGATGAGGTAGTCAGCTAAACCATCGCCATTAAAATCAGTGCCTTGGGTAAACTGCACACTGCCCGTTGCCAATCCACCCGCCGTCAATCCGTAATCCAACACGCCATGAATTTTGGAATCTTGTTTGTTAATCAGTATTGTTCCATCGTTATTTAATGCGACTGATGTCACTTTGGGCATTGCCTTCAGGAATTGATTCAATGCCTCCGTATCCCTCGCCGCTGGATACAACCATTGTTGCCGCTTTGTTCCTGTGTCATCACGAAATATTTGTAACACATTGTTTACATTGGGTAAACTTGAGGGTTGCAAATATACGCCAATCGCTGAAGATAACGGCGCAAGGGTGGAAATCAACGCGGGGCGCGCACTGAATTGTAGATTTCCTGCAAAAATAGCAAGTTGCCCATTATCTTCGGCTTGCACTTGTAATCCCCACTTATTCAATCCCGCTTGTAATCCTGCGAAATCTTGCATCAATGGTTGTGTCGTAATCTTGCGTCCGCTATCAGTGATAAATAAAGCACTGCCATCGGGATTAACTGTGACGCTCATCGGCGTGTTGTCGTCAATCTGTTGAATATTCACGACTTGATGCAAGGAACGAATGCCACTGGTGGATACTTGGCAAGGCGTAACGCAAGCAATATCTTGAGTAAACAATAAATTACCGTCATTAGTTTGAGTCACGCTGAGTCCCAACGTTTGCATGTCTGGAATGAACGGCAATTCACTGAGCCATGCGGGTTGTGGCACTAAGTAGATGATTTGTCTATCGCCATTGGTGTAAATCATGCGAATGTCTTCCGTCCCATCGCCATTTTGATCGGCAATAAACAACATCTGAGGCACATGATTCGCCGCGCCCTGCTGCACCTGATAATCAAATACCGCAGTATAAGTCTGACGATTGACCTTGACCGTTATCGTGCCGTTGTTGTTGAAAGTCACTGCACTTGCACCGGGAATGCCGCGCAACGCTTGCCACAATTCAGTCGGATGCGCTGCGGTGGGATACAAAATTTGTTGACGACGCAATATTCCTTCAGTTTCTACAAAATGTAGTGCAGCTAACTGATTGTTTTTTAACCAAGGTGACGCGGTAAATAATAAACCCAAGGGTTCAAAGGCACTGGCTACATTAGTGATTTTATCGGCACGAGCGACATAATACATTTGACTGCTGACGGGCATTTTCAGCGTACCTTCAGCGTCCATTTGCATGGTGTTCAAGCCCAATTTCTGCAATTCTGTTTGTAGCGCAGTGGCATCTTCGACTGCGGGCTGTGCGAGAATTTCCCGTCGTGACTCAGTGATAAAACTGACACTGCCATCAGGATGCTGTTCAATACTGGGACTTTGCTCTGGTTGCGCTTGCGTCACTCGAATTGGAGTTAAAACAATGTGTTCTGAACCCGTGATTAAAATTAAAGTACCATTAGCAGTTTGGGTGTAAGCCAATCCGTTGTTACTCAATTCTGGCAACGCATTGATTTCTTGCAATAAATTTTTACCATTGACGATCACATCCTGATTCAGATCAATCGCTGTCGATGATAACGTTGGATTTGATAATATCGGATAGGCAGCGGTGAGATTTAAACCCGTTGGAATTGCTAAGGCATTGGCGAATTTGACATTTTCCCCTAACACGATATTTGGATTCACCACGCTACCGACACCGATAATCACATTGCTTAACCGCGTCCCGGCTTCAATTTGTGCGACGATGGTCGCCGGTTTATCAGGAAAACCAATAATTTGCCCACGTATCACGCCACCGTTGATCACCGTTTCACTGAGCAATTGCGCCCCGTCAATGATGCCGTTATTGGTAATCGTTCCCGACAATTTACCGCCACCGGTGACCGTGGTATTTGCGGCAATCGTTACATCGAGCAATAACCCTTGATTCATAATCATTCCGCTGACCGTTCCGCCGGATACTGCGCCAGTGAGTGCGATGGTGTAATTATTCAGCGTTTTTCCTGTATTATCAATCAATTCCTCGATAACGTTGGGGCGCGCGGTCACGGTTTGAGTTGCCGTATTGGGCGTGGTGGGATCGGCGGTATCACTGGTAATTGTGACGCTATTGATGACACTACCGGCAGCCGTTGGCGAAACGGTCACCTCCAAATTTACCGTTTTTCCAGTATCCAACGTTCCAATCGGGCAGGTCAGCAAATTATTGGCGACGGTGCAAATAGTTGAATTATCGCCCAATTTTGCAGCAATCAGTTTTGCATTGTCGGGTAAGGTATCAACGGCTATCAGATTGGTCGCTGCGTTGGGTCCGGTATTTTGAATGACACTGGTGAACACCAATTCGCTACCAACGGCAATGTCTGCGGGCGTGGCGGTCATGCTGACTTGAACATCGGCAACCGCTAAAATGTTCATATTATCAGTCACTTCATTTGGTAACGTGGGATCGTACTGACTGGCACTGGCTATCGCACTCAAGGCAAACGCACCTGCAACTGTGGGTTTTAAGGTGATCGTTAGCAACGCACTCGCACCCACATCTAATGTGCCAATGCTGCAATTCATCACAGTTTCTTGTGTGTCGCAACTGCCCACTGTGGTTAAACTTGAAACGACTTCGGTATTGGCGGGTAAAGTGATTTTCACCGCGCTGTCGGTGGCTCGATCTTGTCCTTTGTTCAATAAAGTCAAGGTGTAAACGATTTTGTCGCCGAGTTTGGGCGTGTCGTTATTTTTGGCAAGGGTTAATTCTAAATCACTGCTGGCAATGCGAAACGATGCAATACTATTTTCTGTAAATCCAGCAACATAAACATACCCGCCCACTGTCAACACGGCGCGCGCTCCACCCAAGCCATTGATTCCATCTGTGCCATTTTTTAACGCATCGACATAGCGCAATTGTCCATTCGCTTGACTGAAAATAGTCAAACTGCTGTCATCACTACTGGAAACATAGACATAATCGCCCTTGGGACTGACTGCTACACTGTATGCACCGTTGAGGTATTGCACGCCATTTTCTTTGTTACGCAGGGTTTGGCTATAGGTAATTTTGCCCGTTGCAATGTCTCGATTGAAAACTGAAACTGCATCATCAATGCCGCCGCCGGTGACGTAAAGCTGTGTTTCCGTTGGATTTGTTGCAACACCGCTGGCACTGTCTAAGCCTTGTACGCCATTTTGTCCATTGGTGAAATTTTGGGCAAAAGTTAATTTACCGGTCGTTGCATCAATGTTGAAGATGCTGAATGTGTCATCTTGTCCACTGATTACATAGAGTTGCGCGCTGTCTGGGCTGAGGGTTAAGGCACTGGCGCGTCCCAATCCGCTTGCACCCGCGCCATTTTTCAGTGATTGAATAAATGTTAATTTTCCAGTGGTTGCATCTCGGCTGAAGGCGGCGATCCCGTTGGAATTAACACTGGCAACGTAAACGAATTTATCAGTGGCTTTGACTGCAAACGCACCGGACAGACCATCGACTCCGGCAATGCTATCTCGATGTAATTCAACGAAATCTAATGCACCACTGGCAACGTTACGGCTGAACACCGCGATTGAATTGTCTGTAAATCCAGTGACATAAACATTTTTGCCATCGGGTGTGACAGTCACGCCACTCGCGCTACTCAAGCCATCCACGCCATTGCTACCGTCGATAAGCACTTGAATTTGTTCTAAACTGCCATCGCTGCGCCGCTTGAAAGTGACGAGGGAATTGCTGCCCAATCCGACTGCGTATAAAAATGCCCCGTCCGGACTACTCGCTAAATCATTGATTTGTAACAAACCTTGCACACCGTCCACGCCATTACTGGTAGTGCCATTCGATGATAATGAGGCGGGATTGTTGACACGGGTGGAAATCGTGACCGTATTATTCTTGGTATCGCTATCGGCTTCTTGACTGCGTACCACCGCGTTATTGATGAGATTGCCCGCAACTGTCGGTTTTACATCAATTTTTACCGTTGCAGTTTCCGTATCTTTCAACAAGTTGCCAATGATACAAGTCACGATGTTATTTTGCCGCGTGCATGAGCCCTTGTTCGCAGGTTCAACCACCGCATTCACAAAATTAACATTCTCTGCTAACGTACTGATGACATTCACTTGATTCGCCGTATCTGCACCCAAATTTTTGACCACAAAGCTATAAGTCAGGATATTTTCAACCAAGACGGGATCAGGCGCGGCGGAACCGGTCAGGGTCAAGTTTGCGACGGTTTGCGTGACATCGGCATCTAACGTTTTGTTATTGTTGCTACTATCGGTATCAAGCATTTCACTGGTCGCGATGACAGTCGTGCTTAATTTACCAATGGTTTTTGGCGTGACTGCAACAATGACAACGGCTTCTTGCCCTGAATCTAACGAGCCAATGTTGCAATTGATCGTTCCAGAGGTTTCGGTGCAAGGTAATCCTTGATCGGCTTGGGCAGAAACTAGGGTGACATCGGGTAAGGTTTGATTGAAAATCACTCCCGTTGCTTGACTGGGTCCGATGTTTTTGACAATTGCTTTGTAAGTCAAGTTATTGCCTAAAAATACCGGCGTAGGTGCAGCGGTTAAATCAACACTGATGTCTGCGGTGGCATTGCCGACAGAAACTTCCTTGGATACCGTGTTGGGCGATGTGGGATCGTAGTATTTTTCAATAGAACTCGCAGTGACATCTAATTTGACAATCCCTAAACTGGTTGGAGTGACTTCTAATTTGACTTCCCGTTTTTCGCCCGCAGCTAATAAGATTAAGTTGCAACTGAAATTTGTGCCGCCGCTGCATACATCTTCCGTTTTATCGCTCTTGGGTACGCCCACGGAAACGCTGGAGCCTGAGACGATGCCATCTAATTTAATTCGTGTGGGGTAGGGACCGTTATTCACTGTGGCGACGGTGTAAGTAAACGGTTTAGTCATTTCAACGGGATTGCCGCTTTCTTGAATGGTCACAACCAAATCTGCAACTTCGCCTGTCACGTTCACTTTCAACGTTTTAGAATTATTCGCAGAATTGGTATCGCTGCCATTGCCGCTGACGCTAAAAGTGAGGGGAATATTTAAGCCCGTTTGCACGCCCATGACTTCTAAACTGATGGGAATGACTTTTCCCGCGGTCATTGTGCCGAAATCGCAATTGATCTTGCCGGAAGTTTCTTTACATTCAGCAGGTTGTATTTTAGAGAATGCAAGCTGCGTGGGTAAAGTTGCGGTCAATACGGCATTACTCGCGTCATTTGTGCCACTGTTGGAGACGTTGAGTTGATAGGTAATTTTGTTATTGACCGCGATTGAAGTAGGTGTGGCGAGTTCATTCAACACGGCTAAATCTAAATTGATCTGGGCGACAGTGATGTCTTTGTTTGCGCTGTTATTCGCAGTTTGGGGATCGCGTTGGGCACTGTTGGATACGGTGGCGTTGAAAGTGGCAGTGGTGGCGGTCGTGGGCGCGGTGGTATTGATCTTAACGGTTTTCGTTGCGGCTTTCGCGAGGGATTCAATCGGACATGTCACCTTACCCGTCGCGGCGGTGCAGTTGGTTTCACTGGCATTGACGAAAGTAAAATTGGTGGGCAAGGTATTGGTGAGAATGATATTTGAGGCGATATCGGGTCCGTGATTGGTGACTGTGATTTCATAGCTGACCGCGCTACTGACATTGACATTGCTAATATTGGGATTGGTAATGACAGCAACTTGAACATCGGCACTGGGCACGGACGCTTGCAAGGTGTTGGTAAATTCGGCGGTATTATTCGCAATGTTATTATCGGCTTCGGCGGCACTGACCGCGACTTTATTGGTTAATTTACCCGTCCCAACGACCGAAGGTGTTTTGATCACGACGGTTGCAGTGGTTGAGGCATTCAGGGCTAAATTACCTAAATCGCAGGTCACGACACCAGATTGATGGGTACATCCCGCAGGAATTGCTGAAACAAAAGTAGTATCGGCGGGCAGGGTATCAATCACTTTCACGGCGGTAGCGTTGCTGGCACCCTTGTTGGTCACTGTCATCGTGTAGGTTAAATTGCTGGTGATTGCAACGGGAGTATTCGGTTGTTGCCCGTCGGTCAAGGTAATTTCTAAATCGGCAGTGACGTTGCTGAGTACGTTGATGGCATTGCTGACTAAGGCTGCGGCATACACTTGTCCACCAAAAACGGTAACTGCGGTCGGTTGATTGAGTTGGGTGATGCCATTAACACCTTGTTTCACCGCTTCTTTGAAAGTCAAACTACCGTCAGGATTGCGAGTGAACATGACCAACGCGCTGTCCTGTACGCCTGCGACATAGACCGCATCATTCATCGCTATGATGCCCCGCGCGCCACTTAACCCGTTGACATTATTGACTCCATTTTTATAAACCGCTTGATTGCTCAATGTGCCATCGGCATTGCGAATAAATGCAACCACACTGCTGCTGTTGGTGCCGGCATTGGCACCTTTGTTGTTGTCGGGATTAGTATTGCTGGCGACATATAATGATTTACCGTCGGGACTGATGCTGAGTTGATACGCACCAAGTAAACCCGTCACGCCGCCGGTGCCTTCCTTAATCGTTTGTAAAAATCCTAATTCGCCCAATGCAACATCACGTTTGAAAACCACGACGGCATTGTCTAAGCCACTGGCAATATAGATAAAATTGTTGTCTGGACTGAGCGTGACTGCACTCGCGCCATTCAAGCCGCTGAGATTATTCACGCCATTTTTCTGAGTTTGCAATAGCGCAGTTAGAAAACCGGCAGCGGGATCGCGGGCAAATACGGTAATGGCGTTGTCATCGACTCCTGTGACGTAAAGCCGATCTTCACTGACTGCAACGGAAGTCGCCCCTGCTAAACCTTGAATCACGGTAACACCGTCTGCCATTGTCTCGCCATTTCTGAGCAGTTGCGCTAGGGTTAATTGTCCTGTGGTGAGATTGCGGGTGAAGGCAATGACAGCACTATCGACTCGGCTGGCAACATAAACGTGCTTACCGCTGGCACTGATGGCGATGTCATTGGCTCCTTTTAAACCTTGCATTTGATCAACCCCATCCTTAATCGCTTGCACAAAGGTTAATTTACCATTGTTTACATCTCGATTAAATACCACGACGCTGTTGTCTAAAAATCCAGTGGCATAGGCATTTTTTCCGTCTGGACTGATCTTGATGCTACTGGCTTGTTTTAATCCACTGATTGTTAAATTATTGCTATCTTGGGTTTCATTGACCTTAGTTTCAATCAATGTCAGCGCGTGAGCTGGAAAAGTGAGGGTAAACAGGAATAGCAATGCTATCCAATTGAATAATCTGATTTTTAGCAGCGAGTCAACCGTAAAGCCGACACTCGCCAATCGAGGAGAAAAATACATGGTTGTCTCCATAAACTTTGTTGGGATGATTGATGAATAGTATAACTGAAATAGATAGTTATAGAAACTTATTAAAGTTAATATCACAGTTCAGTGAGTATCTTATTTATTTTACGAACAATTTTTGTCTGAACCTTAATTTTCCTAATTATCTTAATTTAAGGCTAGTCACTCAGTTGAACTTGGTAATGAGCTTTAATTTCAATTAGGTTAATTATGAAAATTACGGTTCAGATATCGGGTATGTAATTTGCTGTGTCACAGATCATCTCGTTTAACTTAGAACTTCTACACTCTGCTATAGCTTAACTATAAACAAATTTTAATGCAAGTGTAGTGCATAACGTAGCGATTCAAACAGAGGACAATCGTCATGTGTTTCTTGAACAAATTGCTCACATTTTTCATCATCAGTTTACTGTGGTTGAGCAGCACGGCTTGTAGGGTTGACAACTATCACTAACTTTGCTATGATTTATTAGGATTTACACCGAATCATAGCAGAGTTAGTTTCAATTATCGCTCTTGCTGTTGCGCTATCGGCTTTGCTGCGCTATACTAAAGTCGAAGTGCTGTAGAAATAGACACCGTTTTATAAAGATACTTGTATCTTATGGCGATAACCAAACCCTTGATACCTAACGAAACGGCGCACGTTTATTTCTATTAATTAAAGCTATAAGTCCACGACACGATCCGGCGGGACTCTAAATGCACGTAAGAATGACGTAAGACTTGAGTAATCAAGCAGTTGTGTTGACGACGTGAACAAAGTGAGAATCATTCGCACATCTTGTCCGAACAATTCATAACTTTTTAGGATCGGAAAGTCGAAGTATTGTGAATGTGAATGTGAATGTGGAAATGAAGACGCGGGATCATAGCGAGTTGAGCAAAATCACTGGACTATTTTATTTGAAATGTACTTCAGAGGGTTGGAAAATCTTTCTGGCACAACGAGAATCTGAATGATAACAACGGATTATTTCTGAAAGGTGTGGGCAACAATAAACGCTGTTACCCACATTAAAATTATGTAGTGTGCTGTTTGATACTGTCAAGCAAATATTCAATGCGTTGTTGCTCTGTTTTTGCATCACTCATGCGAAACAAGTACATGATTGCAGCCGATGTTCCAACCACTACCAACGCAGCACCACCCGTTAATACAGCAACTCCTCCAGCTGCCCCTAATCCACCTGCTGATACGGCACCACCTCCTAACCAAGTTAAGGCGGCACTGGAACTGGAAACAGCAGCACTGGAAACAACTGCTGTGCTGGCACTGGTTGCAGCTGCTCCCCCAAATAAGCTCGATAGGAAACCTGTTGTTGCCATACCGGCTGCTCCACCCGAAAGCACTGAAGTCCCTACTAAAGTTGCAGTTCCACCTGCCATACCTAGTCCACCCGCCGACAGTGCGCCACCGCCTAACCATGCTAATGCAGAGCTAAATGCGGCAGCACCAGATAAACTTGCAATTGCAGTTCCTGTACTTGCTGTACCTACTGCGGCAGCTAACGACATTAAACCTACTGTGGCTAATCCACCCGTTGCAACTCCTGCCACTGCCCCGGCTGCCACTGTGCCAACTGTTAATAATGCAGAGCCCCCAGTGACTGCCGCCGCTGTTCCCCCCGCTACAACTGCTAGAGTACTTGCTGCACTAAAAGAAGTTGCTAAAGCCATCAAGCCCGCAGTTGCCAAACCGCCCGTGACGATTCCAGTTGCGCCCGCTGCTAACATTTGGTGAGAACTATTTGTGGGAGAAAACATTGAACGGCTTGTTATCGTTCCAAATTCACTCGATACGGCATCATTTGTAGCAGTTGTTACCCGAATTCTTGTATCATTGTTCACATCCGTTGGAAACATGGGATTGATTTGCAATGATTCCCGCATCGACTGATGAGATGAATATGGTGAAATTTGTCGAGACATTTTCACACCAGTTGCCACGAAGGGATTGTGATACATCGTCGATTCTGCCCACGCCACGTTCAGCCATAAAGCGAGACTGCACCACACTAAAATTTTCATAACATCCTCCAAGTATTTCAAAAACGTGATAACTTCTGTTTTCTCATTAATGTCATTTGGGAAGAGATAGCAATTTTCTGTTCGCTATCTAACTTGCCGTAATACGCACTGAATACTTCATTGTAGGCAGTCGTGGTCGGAAAAGAAAGAAAACGCGTGTCAATCTCGCCGAGAAACCACGGATCCGTTTGCTTACCTTGTTCCTTGAAAATCTTGTAAAAACTCTCAATTTGCGCAATTGCCCAACGATCATAACGCCGTTGTTGCTCAGTTTGCCAATGAGTGATTTCTGTATTTATCTTCTCCATAACTTCTTGTGCTTGCTGTAAAAATTCTGGAGAAGAGAGCTTATTCACCCGTTCAGTCAAAAATTGTCGCCGTTTCAGCCATGACTGCAAAATATCCTCAGCCTTACCCACTTCCGTTACCGAAATCGCATCTAATCCCTTATTAATTTCATCCCACACCGCTTTTGATTGATTGCGCAAAATGGTCTGCTTGGTTTTTTCCAAATTTTCCGACAACTTAACCACTAACGTCTTTACGCTTTCCACATCTGAAGCCAACAATACCAATTGTTGCAAAATAGATTGGGCAGCGGTCAAATAATAAAAGGTAAATCCGGAATTGGCAGGTTCATTGACCGCTTGAGTCAGAAAATATTCAACCCGCTTCGTCAATGTGGCAACAGCTTCCTCAGTCTGTAATTTCTCAACCTCTTGAGCTTTAGGCTGTTTTTCTGCTAAAGCGGTTTCAGTGGTTTGTTTTAACCGATTAATTTCCAGCAACACCTGTTGCAATTGTTCAATTTCCGAGACAGTCAAATGAGCTGTTTGGGCACGCAGAAAATTGTCCATATCCGCTAACATCTGCACAGCGGTTTCCAATTCGCCTGTTTCGATCAATTTACGGCAATATTGCAAAGCACTCTGTTGATAACGCTGTAAAATTTGCCACTCAGGCTTATTTGCCCACGCATTACTAAAATACAATGCAGCATCGGCTAATTTTCCTTGTTGAATGGAAGATTCTGCCTGAATCAACGCAGTATCAGCAGTTTGTGTGGCAGGGGAGATGACAATACCCGTTTTTTTCGCCAACTCAGTTTTCAACAATTTTAGCTCAGTTTGCATCTTTTCAAGTTCAGTGGTTAGATTTTGCACAATAGGCAAACTTTTTTTACCTATGCCCACCACAAAACCAACACTTGCACTGATGGCAAGCAAAATTACTATCAATAATATTCGCATCATGGTTGATCTTTGTTATTTAAAAATATGGATAAATTACACCACAAAACGTTCACAACATATCAAATACCATTTTATAACAAAAAAACAGAAATGATTCCTTAAGCAAAATTTACAAACAGATTCCAGTTGTGTAGGGTGAATAAAATGTATTTTAGTTTTGTCCAATCTACCAATTTAGCTTAATAAGCAATAATCTAGTGTTTAACTGTCTTATCCCTGAAAATATTCTTTAAAAATCAAATTTTTAATTTAATTTTGTCAAACTGTGATGAAGAAACTCGCTAATTCTTTTGTGATTCTGTAAAATTCTCATCACTTCATGACTTCTTCATTTTTCATTTTCAATTATCTACGGATAAATAATGGCACAATATATTTACACCATGAACCGCGTCGGTAAAGTGGTTCCCCCCAAGCGTGAAATCTTAAAAAACATCTCGTTATCCTTTTTCCCCGGCGCAAAAATTGGCGTATTGGGCTTAAACGGTTCAGGAAAATCAAGTTTATTACGCATCATGGCAGGCGAAGACAAGGAATTTAACGGAGAAGCCCGTCCCCAGTCCGGCATTAAAATCGGTTATTTATCCCAAGAACCACGCTTAAATCTCGACAAGAATGTGCGCGGCAACGTCGAAGAAGGTATCTCAGAAATCAAGGCGTTAGTCGATAGATTCAACGAAATCAGCATGAAATTCGCCGAACCGCTTGACGATGACACCATGAATTCTCTGATGGAAGAGCAGGGAAAATTACAAGATGCCATTGATGCCGCGGGTGCATGGGAATTAGACCGCACCTTAGAAATTGCCGCAGACGCGCTCCGATTACCCGATTGGGAAGCCGATGTCAAGCAACTTTCTGGGGGGGAACGGCGACGGGTGGCATTATGTAAGCTGTTGTTATCAAAGCCAGATATGCTGTTACTAGACGAACCGACCAACCATCTTGACGCGGAATCTGTGGCATGGTTAGAAGTTTTTTTACAGAAATATCAAGGCACGGTGATCGCTGTGACCCACGACCGGTATTTTTTGGATAATGTGGCAGGATGGATTTTAGAACTGGATCGGGGACAGGGAATTCCGTGGGAGGGCAACTATTCCTCATGGTTAGAGCAGAAACAAAAGCGGCTGGAAATGGAAGAAAAACAAGAAACTGCCCGCCAACGTACCATGAAGCAAGAATTAGAATGGGTGCGTAGTAACCCCAAGGGTCGTCATGCCAAAAGTAAAGCCCGACTTGCTCGCTTCGATGAGTTGGCAAATCAAGACATTGAAGCACGCAATGAAACGCAGGAAATTTACATTCCCCCCGGTCCGCGCTTGGGCGATTTGGTGGTGGAAGTCAACAAGTTAAGCAAAAGTTTTGGCGAGCGATTGTTGATTGAAAATCTGAGTTTCAGTCTGCCAAAAGGGGGAATTGTAGGGATTATTGGACCCAATGGCGCGGGGAAAACCACTTTATTTCGCATGTTGGCAGGATTAGAACCGGCGGATTCGGGCGAAATTCGCATTGGTCCCACCGTGGAAATGGCGCATGTTGACCAAAGTCGTGACAATTTGGATGGCAGCAAAACCATCTGGGAAGAAATTTCCAATGGACAAGACATCATCACGGTTGGAAAATATGAAATTCCTTCAAGAGCTTATGTCGGACGTTTCAATTTCAAAGGGCAAGATCAGCAAAAACGAGTCAAGGATTTATCCGGTGGGGAACGTAATCGGGTGCATCTGGCGAAATTGTTGCGTAGCGGCGGTAACGTGTTGTTATTAGACGAACCGACCAACGATTTGGATGTGGAAACATTGCGGGCATTGGAAGAAGCGTTGTTGGAATTTCCGGGGTGTGCGGTGGTGATTTCGCACGACAGATGGTTTTTAGACCGAATTGCCACACATATTTTAGCGTTTGAAGGCGACAGTCAAGTGGTGTGGTTTGAAGGGAATTATGATGATTACGAAGTGGATAAAAAACGACGGTTGGGAATAGATGCCGATACGCCTCATCGGATTAAATACAAAAAGTTAACTTGATGAATTTTTTGTTGGTAGTGCCACACTGGTTAGGATCGGAAGCATTCTTGAGGCATTAAATCATACTGAACTCATTGAAAATAAATATCTCTATCAAATCTAATCTAATCGGCTTAGATTTCTTCAGTTATCCTGACTTGTGTGGCACTGCCTGGCACAATTGTGTCAGCGTTTGCAGAAATTGGCGGATGATAAAACAGTGATTCGATTTTATCGGTTATGCCAATCTTGTCGGGATGCTTCGCACGATTTACAGCAACAAACGATTGCAAATTTTCCTGCGGTGGTCATTCTTTAATTTATTGATTTTATGATTAATTTTATATCATCAATAAATTCAATAAGTTACCAATTATTTGATTTTGTTGAAGATGTGACGTTTTGCCCGATTTGTACCGATTTACTTTTTTTAGTTGATAATTCAGCGAGTTATCATTTTATGAAAAATTTTCTGCCACGAGGGCTTGATTCTTCAATCATTTTCGGCTATATTACGTCCTGAAACTGACCGTCCCCGCCAAATTGCGGATGCACTTTTAACCCTGCCACAAGATAACTGCGTAACCTCTTGATTTAAAACAGGAAAAAGTGCCGGCGGTTTCAGGCGCGCTAGCCGTTTAGGCTGTTGAAAC
>DYNO01000047.1:0-1529 GCA_020721025.1 Thiomargarita sp.
TTTAAACTTTACTTTTTTACTGAGTTTGAAGATGTCAAATCGGTTCTATAAAGACGAAAGTGGCAGCGAGGCAGAGGCGCAAATTTTAGCATTTGAAGATACATGGCATTGGAATAACGACACGAATGATCAGCTTGAACGGTTGCGAGAACGGGGCGATAAGTTAGCGCAATTGCTGGAAACTTTGGTCAGCGTGTTGGGGCGTAATCAGATGACTGCGTATTTGGTGATGATGACGGCGCGCTTGCTTGAATTGCATCGAGTTTTGAAACCCACCGGAAGTTTATATTTACACTGCGATCCTACCGCAAGTCATTATTTAAAAATGATTTTGGATATGATTTTTGGTGTAATGAATTTTAAAAATGAAATTGTCTGGCAAAGAATTAATGCGAAAGGCAACGTACAAAGAAAATTTGGAGCAATACATGACATTATTTTAGTGTATGCCAAAAAACTTGGGAATGAACAATGGAATCAACTTTATCGTTCTTTAGACCCTGTTTATATTGAAAAAAGCTATAACTTAATTGAAGAAGGAACAGGGCGACGTTACATGTCAGACAACTTGACTGCTCCAATGTCACGAGCTTCAGCAGGTCAAATATATGAATGGAAAGGAAAACGCCCTCCTGCTACTCGTTGCTGGGTTTATGCTAAGGAAAAAATGGAGGAATTAGAGGCTCAAGGTCGTCTCATTTACTCTGGCACTGGTTATCCTAGATTTAAACGTTATCTTGATGAAAATTTAGGTGAGAAAATTCCAGATATTTGGACAGATATAAACATCGCTTTTGGCAATGAATCTCTCGGTTATCCCACTCAAAAACCGGTGGCACTTTTAGAACGAATTATTCAATCAAGTAGCCATCCGGGCGATGTGATTCTTGATCCTTTTTGTGGCTGTGGCACGGCAATTCACGCAGCGCAAAAGTTGGGACGAAGATGGATTGGCATTGATATCACCTACTTAGCCACGTCACTGATTAAAAATCGGCTGTTTGGTGCGTTTGGGATTGAAGCCAAAAAAGACTATGATTTGATTGGCGAACCGACCACACTTTCCGATGCACAACATCTTGCCAAACAAGATCGCTATCAATTTCAATGGTGGGCATTGGGTTTGCTGCCAGCGCGTCCCTTCGGCGGTCAAGCGAACAGTAAACAGGGCAAAAAAGGCGCGGATACGGGCATTGACGGCATCATGACCTTTCGTGATTCCAAAGAGGGCGATAAACGGATTATTGTACAAGTCAAGAGTGGCAAGGTTAAAAGCGGTGATATTCGCGATTTACACGGCACGGTCGAGCGCGAGAAAAATGCAGTCATTGGCGTGTTCGTCACGTTAGAATCCCCGACGCAAGCGATGGAAGTCGAAGCAATGGAATGTGGCTATTATCACTCCAGTGGCTTCAACCGTAAATATCGAAAAATCCAAATTTTTACGATTGAACAATTACTTGAAGGACAAAAATTAGACTTTCCCGGCACCGATACCACGCTCAAAGCCGCACAACGGGAACAACTGT
>DYNO01000047.1:1629-18107 GCA_020721025.1 Thiomargarita sp.
TTAGACTTTCCCGGCACCGATACCACGCTCAAAGCCGCACAACGGGAACAACTGTTTGAAGATAAACAAGACAATTTACAATTCGATTAACCGTTTGTAACCGTGTGGGGTGCATAACTTCGGTTCAATTTATCGTTTCATGATTCGGAAGGAATTTTTGAAAAACTTTCCGAACCATTTCGTATCGCTTGATGAAAGTGAGTTGAAACTATCTCGCCAACAAGCTGATATTGACCAACATTTCATTCACTCGTTGCACAAACGCGGCGGGATCATCCAAATGTCCACCCTCGCTCAACAACGCTTGATCAAATAAAATCAATACCCAATCTTTAAACTTGGCTTCGTGGGTTTCGCTGTGAATGCGTTTAATAATCGGATGTTGCGGATTAATTTCCATAATCGGCTTACTGCTGGGAATGTGCTGCCCCGCCGATTTCAATAACCGTTCCAAACTCGAATCCATGCCATGACTATCCGCCACCAAACATGCGGGAGAGTGCGTCAACCGCCCAGTGATCCGAATATCCTGCACTTTATCCACCAATGCCGCCTTCATCCGCTCGACTAACGGCTTCATTTCATTGGCAATTTGCTCAACCTGCTTTTTCTCTTCTGCGTCCGCCAAATCGCCCAAATCCAATTCACCCTTGGTCACCGATTGTAACTGTTTTCCTTCAAAATCCGTGAGATGCGTCACCAACCATTCATCAATCTGTTCCGACAACAGCAAAACTTCGATGCCTTTTTTACGGAAAATTTCCAAGTGTGGACTGTGGCTTGCCGCGGTGAAATTCTCAGCGGTAATGTAGTAAATTTTTTCCTGCCCCGCCTTCATGCGACTGACGTAATCTTCGAGCGAAATCTTAGGGATAGCATTATCATCGTGCGTCGAGGCAAAGCGCAATAACTTGGCAACACGAGTTTTATTACTGAAATCGTCAATCACACCTTCTTTAAACGTGCGCCCAAATTCCCGCCAGAATGTTTCATATTTTTCAACTTCATTTTTCGCAAGCTGTTCCAACGCACTCAGCACTTTTTTCACCACGCCAGAACGAATATTATCGATCTGTTTGTTATTCTGAAGAATTTCACGCGAAATGTTCAGCGGCAAATCGCTACAATCAATGACACCACGCATAAAACGGAGATAGGACGGTAACAATTGCTCGCTGTCATCCATGATAAATACCCGTCGCACATAGAGTTTCACCCCACGACGTTGCGTTCTATCCCACAAATCAAATGGGGCACGAGCCGGCACAAACAGTAACGCATTGTATTCATTCGTTCCTTCAACCTTGGTATGAATGTGAGTCAGCGGGGCTTCAAAATCATGCGCAACGTGCTTATAAAACTCGTTATATTCTTCATCAGTTACCTCACTTTTTGACCGAACCCACAATGCAGTCGCACTATTAACCACTTCATCTTCTACCATTACCGATTCATCTTCATTATGCACGGTCTTGGTCATCACGATGGGCAGGGTGATGTGATCGGAATATTTCTTAATGATTGAACGCAAACGATAATCGTTTAATAATTCGTCTTCTCCCTCGCGCAGATGCAAAATAATTTCCGTACCGCGCGACTGACGTTCCACCGTTTCAATGCTGTATTCCCCTTCGCCCGCCGACTCCCAACGCACGCCATGTTCCGCCGATAACCCCGCCCGCCGCGTCAGTAAAGTCACCCGATCTGCAACGATGAATGCCGAATAAAATCCCACGCCAAATTGACCGATGAGATGGCGATCTTTCGACTGATCTCCGCTGAGGGAGTTTAAAAATTGCTGGGTGCCCGATTTTGCAATCGTCCCAATATTTTCAATCACTTCCTCACGCGACATCCCAATCCCTTTGTCACGAATGGTAATAGTGCGCGCATCCTTGTCAAAATTCACCCAAATTTTTAATTCCGTATCCCCATCATACAGAGCCTCATCGGACAGCGCGAGAAAACGCAATTTATCCGCAGCGTCCGAAGCATTAGAAATCAACTCACGCAGAAAAATTTCTTTATTGCTGTACAACGAATGGATCATTAAATCAAGTAATTGTTTAATTTCAGTTTGAAAACCCAAAGTTTCTTTATGCGCGGCAACGCTCATGGATGACTCCTAAAATGGTTGAAATAATGACTAATTGAGGCTTGAATATATGAACAAATTCGCCAATTTCAAGTTGTTTGTGTTAAACTAGGGTATCTTAACCATTGTATGACGACATTAAATCTGGGGAAAAAATAATGAAATTACTGCGTGGATTACTCACCCTATTACTGCTCACGATAGGCATGGTTGCATGTGCGACTGAAGAAGTTAAAACTCTGGAAAAACAAGAAGATAAACAAGCCTCTGCTGACAACAAGCTCTATCAAGCCAATTGCATTTCCTGCCATGCGTCGATGTTTGATGGTAAAGCCGATGAAATATTCACTCGAAAAGATCGCAAAGTGAAAACCGTCGAAGGGTTGAAAGCACGAGTGCAAATGTGCGCGACCAACTTGAATTTACAGTGGTTTGACGAAGAAGTTGACGACGTGACGACTTACTTGAATCAAGAATTCTATCATTTTAAGCCCGTTGCAGCGGAATAATCACGTTTATCGCGGTAATCTACAAAATTTGATGCCGCGATCCCTTGTCGAGTTTTGCCCCATGATTACAGCAACTGATTGTTTATAAAGGACTATCTTATGGTAAATAGTTTAACGCTCAGTGTGATGACCATTGTTTTTTATATTGGCGCAGCCGTGACGCGACTTTACCTGAAACCATCTCACTTGTTTTCTGCCAAACAGTTACTCTTGCTTTTGGGCATTGTCGCGATCAGTTTACACGGCATTTTGCTCTACAGTCAAATTTTCATCGGTGCAGGCATCAATTTCGGATTTTTCAACGCTGCCTCCCTCGTTGCTTGGGGTATCGCATTGTTATTATGGGTAACTGTACTCGCCAAGCCCGTGGAAAATTTGCTGATCGCCTTGTTTCCATTAGCCGCACTGTTCATCGGACTAGAAGCCTATTTCCCGAGCCAACGCATCTTATCAGCAGACATGGGATTTGGGGTGCAACTGCACATTTTTTACTCCATTCTTGCTTACAGTATTTTAAGCATTTCTGCACTACAATCTATCTTCCTCGCTATCCAAGATTATCAATTACATCATAAACATCCGGGCTGGGCATTACAGATGTTGCCACCGTTGCAAGTGATGGAAACCTTATTGGTGCAGATGATTGGCATCGGAGTGATCTTGCTGACCGCGAGTTTAATCAGTGGCTTCATTTTCTTAGAAAATATTTTCGCGCAACATCTGGTACATAAAACCGTGTTGTCACTATTCGCATGGCTCATTTTTGTCGCGTTACTGTGGGGAAGATGGCAATACGGTTGGCGTGGTAAAACGTTAGTGCGTTGGAATCTCAGCGGTTTTTTTATTTTAATGTTGGCTTATTTTGGCAGCAAGTTAGTTTTAGAATTGGTATTAAAACGCACTGTTTAATCAGCCATTCTCAATGACGCTTCCCACCTGAGTTCAGCATTTTGTCATGATAACATTTTGATTTTAATAAATTACTCCAAGATATTCACCGATGCCAGAACGTTTACAATTACTACACCATTGGTTGCAACAACAAACGCATTGCGATGCTGAACTGATTCCCTTAACCAACGATGCCAGTTTTCGCCGCTATTTCCGTGTCACACTGAATGGTATTTCCCACGTCGTGATGGACGCGCCGCCAGAAAAAGAAGATTGTCATCCCTTTGTCGAAATTGCCCATCGGTTGCGTCAAAGTGGCTTAAACGCGCCAAAAGTGTTAGCAAGCGATTTTCAACAAGGGTTTTTACTCCTCACTGATTTGGGTTCACAACTCTATTTACCGCTGTTAAATCAAGCAGATGCTGACAAACTCTATCGAGACGCAATCACTGTCTTAGTCACGATGCAATTGCACACTGCGACGACAAATATCCCGTTATACGATGAAAAATTGCTGCACACCGAAATGCGTTTATTTACCGATTGGCTGTTAGCTAAACATTTGAATTTACAACTTTCTGACCAAGAAAATTTACAATTATCTGCCTGTTTCGACTTATTGGCGCGCAATGCCCTGTTACAACCACAAACGTTTGTCCATCGTGATTATCATTCCCGTAATTTGATGTATGTTCCTTCGCACAATCCGGGAATTTTGGATTTTCAAGATGCAGTTTGTGGGGCAATCACCTATGATTTAGTTTCCTTATTGCGAGATTGTTATATTGCATGGTCTCCAGCGCAAGTCTATGAATGGGCAAATTATTATTATCAATTGTCCACAGAAGCAGGAATGTTACAAGCCAGTGAATCCCAATTTTTGCAGTGGTTTGATCGGATGGGCGTACAGCGTCATTTAAAAGCCAGTGGGATTTTTGCGCGACTGTGGCATCGTGATGAAAAAGCTGGATATTTGCCCGATATTCCACGAACGTTACAGTATATTGTGAATGTTTGTGCAACAGACAGAGATTTACAGTTTTTAGGGGAACTGGTGGGAAATCGAGTATTACCACAATTAAATAATGTTCAGTGAACCAGATTTCAACTCAATACGCTCATTTCGTTGACCAACTGATCGCAAAACTAAATTTTTCGAGTTGAAACCGAATGTTACGTCCTGTGATAAATTCTGATTCATCGTTTAAACAATCATAATGACTTGCCCATTTCATTACGCTTTAGGGATAAATGCCTCGTGCCGATAAATTCAAAAAATCAAGGCTTTACGTTGCTTGAAGCGATTGTGGCATTGGTACTGATTGCGACTACGGGGATGGCTTTATTGGATTGGGTCAACAATAACTTAATGAATCTTAACCGAATGCAAGCGATGCAACAACGCAATGAAGCCATTCGCGGGGCATTGGTATTCATGGATTCCGTCAATCCCTTGGAACATCCTGAAGGCAGTCAAGCCATTGGCATTTACACATTTACTTGGCAATCGCAACCGATTGAATCGACAAAGGATGGCGTGAGTTTTACCGGCGATGTCGGATTTTATCAACTCGGTTTGTACGACGTGAAACTTATAATTTTCATTGATAATCAAATCATTACCCAATTTAATATGCGCCAAGTCGGTTATAAACAAATGCGTAAACCCAGTTTCGATTTTTAACATGCGTAGTCAAGGATTTACATTGCTCGAATTGTTGGTCGTGTTGATCATCACCACATTGACCACGTTATTATTGTTTCAAGGATTGGGCTTTGTCATGCAATTACGCGAGCAATTACTCAATCAATTCGAGGAAGCGCATCGTGGGCAAATTCAAGAACATTGGTTTCGTAGCAGCACCGCCGCCATCGTTCCCGCGTATGAAGACATTCCCAATCCAGCCATTTTCAAAGGTGAAGCCAATCAATTCAAAGGATTAACGATTTCCGGACTTGATGCGGATCACGGCGTTCCTGTTGAATTTGCTTGGGAATTAAATACTGAAAACGATGTCACGACATTGATTTATCGCAATGCACAAAAACAAGGTTGGGCGGTGCTCAGTTGGCGCGGCGACTTGGGCAAATTCAATTATTTAGCCAATGATGGACAATGGCATGAACAGTGGCCCCCCAACAATTTTGGCGTGCAACCTCCACAACTGCCACGAGCCATTTTGTTTATCGGAAAACGGCGCGAAACTCCCATGACATGGATTGTCAGCATTCACGGGCGCGAACGACCCAAACTCGATTTACGTCAAATAGATATGTACTAATTATGCGCTACAAATATCAAGCTATTGATGGACAAGGTCAGGAAGTCAGCGGAATTTTAACCGTAGAAACGGAACGAGATGCCATTCGCCAATTGCAACGGCGCGGACTGACTCCCCTGTCACTCACTCCGCTCGACGCAAAAATGCAACGAAAACTGAAGGTTGCGAAGCCGCGCCAACGCGATGTTTTGGTGGTGTTGCATGAATTGTCAACCTTGTTAGAATCTGGAGTATCGTTGATTGAAGCGGTTGAATCCTTGGCTCATTCTTCTCATCCGCCTTTTATTACTCAAAATTTCAATGAGATGGCAAAAAAATTACGGCAAGGAACGGCATTTTCCAGCGCGTTGAAAGCCAGTGATTTCAAATTACCTTGGTACATTTATCAATTGGTAGAATCTGGAGAACTCACCGGAAAAGTAGCACAAGCCTTACGGGATGGAGTGGCACAATTAGAATATGACACACAAGTCACCGATGATATGCGTAATGCAATGATTTATCCCATTATTTTAATTAGTTCGGGCGTGCTTGCCGTGTTAATTATTTTCATCGTGGTGGTGCCGCGCTTTTCTAGTATTTTACGCAATCGCAATGCAGATATTCCTTGGTTGGCAAAAGCAGTGTTAAATACCGGAATGTTTCTTAATAACAATATGTTACTCATC
Organism: Thiomargarita sp.; assembly: GCA_020721025.1. Taxonomy (GTDB): domain Bacteria; phylum Pseudomonadota; class Gammaproteobacteria; order Beggiatoales; family Beggiatoaceae; genus DYNO01. The sequence continues at coordinate 8,075 of DYNO01000047.1, forward strand.
GGCGGTGGCTTGGTATTTTTCGTGGCATTGCTCATTTACTTGCTGCAACAACCCACTTTTCGGACGCAATTGCGAGAACTGGTGTTGCGTTTACCCCTAGTAGGAACTTGGCTATTGGAATCGGAAACGGCGCGCTGGGCATCCATGTTGGGAACGTTGTTAGAAAATCGAGTGGCATTGATGCGAGCGTTGGAATTGGCGGGACAGGGCATTATGTTGCCGTCATTGCACGCAAAATTGAATCAAGTGACGCGTTCGGTGCGTTCTGGAGTCAGTCTGTCGCAAGCCCTACAAGATAATGAGGCATTAACGCCGACCGGACACAATCTCATTCGAGTCGGGGAAAAATCGGGAGAATTGCCCAAAATGTTGCGTTCGCTGTCAAAATTGTTGGAGCAAAGCGGGCGAGTGCGAATGAAGCGATTTTTATTACTGATTGAACCAATTGCAATTTTAGTCATCGGTGCGGTGATTGGCGTGATTGTCACCGGTATTATTCTCGCGATTACCAGTGTTAATCAAATCAAGTGGTAAAATCTCAAGAATATGATTTCATTGATATAGTTTTTTGAATTTCAAATGATTATATTCACCAATTTCACAAAATGACCAAAAGCAATCTGAAATATGAATAGCATATCAAAATACAACAGTTTAAGGCACATTAAATTATCAGAACATGCTACCATAGGCGCGTAAATTGGCTTTCAATTCTAGATCAAGGAATATAATATGAGAAATGTAGGTGGAATCGACAGAGTGCTGCGCATCATTGTTGGATTGGTTGGAATCGGATTTGCGGCATATTTATATTTAAATCCGACACTTGCCATCGTTCCCGCGGCAATGCTCCAACTGTTACCACAAGCAACTTGGATGATAATTGCTGGCGTAATCGGAGTAGTCATGCTATTCACAGGATTGCTCGGTTTTTGTCTCCTTTACGTGCCGTTTGGATTATCAAGTTGCGCGGTGAAAGCAGGAACAAAAAAGTAGTTTAATCAAGCAATTGATACTCAAGTTTTAAAATTGACAGGGTGAGCGATCTCGCTTATCCTGTATTATTTTTTTATCCTATCTTTGTGCCCAACCGCTTGTCATATCATAATTTTTACACTTCAAAAATACTTTTCAAGTCCATCCATTGTAATAAATCTGTCAATGGCTCAAATGACAAAATATAGCGACAACACCGTCAAAAACAGTTCAAACCTGTCAGACTTCCAACAAACTAACGAGTTTAGATGAAATTTTAGAATATCTTCAGTGAGTTAAGATAATATTTTAAGACAACTTGAAACTGTAAGTTGATAAAACCAATTCATTCAAACCGAGTGTAAAAATATGTGTGGAATTTGTGGAGAATTGCGATTTGATGGCGAATTGCCCAATCTGACTCGATTGACTGGGATGATGGATAATTTAGCCCGACGCGGTCCAGATGACGCGGGATATTATCAAGAAAAACAAATTGCTTTGGGGCATCGTCGCCTTGCAATTATTGATTTATCGTCGCGCGCCCATCAACCTATGCACGATGATTCATTGGGATTGACGCTTGTTTTCAACGGTACGATTTATAATTATCGGCAGTTGCGCCAAGAATTGCAAAAACTGGGGCATATTTTTCAATCAGACGGCGATACTGAAGTCATTTTAAAGAGTTATGCTGCATGGGGCGAAAAATGTGTCACCCAATTGCACGGTATGTTCGCATTTGCGCTGTGGGACAGTGCCAAACAGCAACTTTTGCTTGCCCGTGATCGTTTAGGAATCAAGCCGTTATATTACACAAAAACCAAAAATTACCTTCGTTTCGCTTCTACCCTGCCCGCACTGCTCAAAACGGGTGAAATTGATAAAACACTTGATCCGGTCGCCCTGCATCATCATCTGACATTACATGCCGTTGTTCCCGCCCCGCGCACGATTTTTCAAGCAATTCGCAAAGTTAGCCCAGCGACGACTTTAACCATCAGTTCAGAAGGACAGGTCGCTGAATCTCACTATTGGCAATTGACCGCCTGCCGTCCTGCCCAAGAATTATCAGAAAATCAATGGATTGAAGCAACTCGTGAGAGGTTAAAAACCACCGTAGATTCGCACCGATTGGCGGCTGATGTCCCAGTGGGCGTATTGTTATCGGGAGGATTAGATTCAAGTTTATTGGTAGGATTGTTGGCACAGCAGCAACCGGAAAATTTATTAACTTTTTCAATTGGTTTTGACGATGCCCCCCAAGAGAAAGGCAGCGAGTTTGAATATTCGGATCAAGTCATTGCCCGATATCCTACTTGTCATCATCGCTATCATATTAAAAATTCTGAAGTTTTAACCCGGCTACCGGAAGCAATTGCGGCAATGTCTGAGCCGATGGTCGCACAGGATGCAGTGGCATTTTATTTGTTGGCGGAGCAGGTATCGCAACAGGCGAAGGTGGTGCAAAGTGGGCAGGGCGCGGATGAGGTTTTTGCGGGCTACTTTTGGTATCCATTGATGCACGCCGCGACAGGTTCGATAAGTGAAAGATTTAGCTCATATTATTTTGATCGTTCCCATCAAGAGTTTTTAGCTACCGTGACCCCAGATTTTCACGGCGAAGATTATACCACTGATTTAATTACAAATTTATTGACTCGGGCTCACGCTGACACCTTTTTAGATCAAGTGTTGCGTATGGATGTTACCATGTTAATTGTCGATGATCCTGTGAAGCGGGTGGATAACATGACAATGGCGTGGGGATTGGAGGCGCGCGTGCCGTTTTTAGATCATCAACTTGTTGAATTTGCTGCGATGATGCCGCCGGAGTTAAAATTGCGAACGGGAGGGAAATATCCATTGAAAGCGGTGGCGCGCGATATTTTGCCCCACAGTGTCATTGATCGTCCCAAGGGTTATTTTCCGGTGCCCGCGTTGAAATATGTGCGTGGTGAGTTTTTAACTTTTATGCAAACTGTTTTAAATTCAACTGCTTGTCGGCAACGTCATTTGTTTCAGAGAGATTATGTGGAAAAATTGCTCGCTGCCCCAGAACAATTTATGACTCCATTAAAGGGAAGTAAATTATGGCATCTGGCATTGTTAGAAAGTTGGTTGCAGCAGTTTGATTGAGTTATATCTTTCGGATATCGTTAATGAATTGTTTAATATCAATATATTTGGCAGTTTTTGGCAAACAGTCATGCCTTACAAGTAAGGATGGCAATTCGTCACATTGACGCATCCTAACCTGTATGGCACGGTGGGTTATTGTTTCATCTGTTGCAATGCAGCAATACGACTTTCTAAGGGAGGATGGCTCATAAATAACTGTGTGACAAAGCTATGTGAGCCACTGCGCGCAATTCCCGAAGCGGCAATTCCATCTGGCAATGTACCCAAATGTCCTTGTTGTAACCGATGTAATGCAGCGATCATTTTCTGCTTGCCGACCAATTGGGCAGAACCCGCATCGGCACGAAATTCCCGCTGTCTTGAAAACCACATCACAATGACGCTGGCGAGGATACTAAACACAATTTCAGCAATCATACTGACGATATAATACGCAATTCCCACGCCTTCACTGTCTGAACCGCGAAAGAAGCGATCCGCAATATATCCAACAATCCGAGCAAAGAATATCACGAAAGTATTGACCACGCCTTGAATCAACGTCAGCGTCACCATATCCCCGTTTGCAATGTGGCTGAGTTCATGAGCAAGCACGGCTTCGACTTCATCCCGATTCATGGTGTGTAATAGCCCAGAACTGACGGCGACAAGGGCATTGTTGCGACTCATACCCGTAGCAAACGCATTCACTTCATCCGCGTCATAAATCGCCACTTCCGGCATCCCAATTCCTAGGCGTTGGGCTTGACGAGCAACCGTTTCGACCATCCAACGTTCCTCAGATGTGCGTGGATTTTCAATGACTTGTGCGCCAGTCATCATTTTCGCCATCCATTTTGACATGAATAGGGAAATCAATGATCCACCCATGCCAAATACTGCGGCAAAAATGAGTAAACTCAAATAGTTAATTCCGCCTTTGTGGAACATCGCCCCAGACATTCCAAACATGGCAAAGATGATATTAAGGGTGACACTCAGTACAAGCAATACAGCAACGTTTGTTAAAATAAACAGTAAAATACGCTTCATAGATTTATTTCCTCATGTTTAAATAAATATTGCATAGAAATTACGCACTTGAGATGCTAACTGCTTGAATTCAATCAAAGTTACATTTTAAACTGCGTAACTCCCAACGGTAATCTTTCATTCCATGATCTTGAGTCCGCGATCATCATTTTCAATGGTGTAAACGTTTTCAGACGACAACGCGTTTTATCCGCGACGGCTGATATTGCAAACATATTCATCTTACAGCATTTTTATGATAGAATCTCGTAACTTGAATTGAATGCCATGTTGCAACTTATGAAAAAACTAGCTATCCTATTGTTATTATTACCTATCACCGTTTTCGCGATTGATAAACACCCCATAGAATTTTCAAATATCACGCAAGAATCACGCTATCAAAAACTGATTGATGAATTTCGCTGTGTGGTTTGCCAAAATCAATCTGTCGCCGATTCTAATGCCGATTTGGCGCAAGATGTGCGAGATATTGTGCGTAATATGGTGTTACAGGGCAAGACCGATGATGAAATTTCTGCTTTCTTGGTCGAGCGTTACGGCGATTTTGTGCTTTACAATCCGCCAATGAAACCCGCGACCTATTTACTTTGGTTAGGTCCTCTCGCGTTGTTATTTATCGCACTCTTGGCATTGATTTATATCATTCGTCGTCATGCCACGCAAACCGCCCAACCGATTGAATTAACTGAAGAAGAAACTCAAAAAATTCAACAGCTTTTGACCTCAGAACCCAAAAAATAACCGGCATGTCATCCCTCTGCTGAGAGACTGACGGTAAAATTTGGGTATTTTTTCCTGCTTGCGTTGACAAGGATATTGAATGACTACTTTTTGGATAATTGCCGCGTGTTTCACCCTGATTGCTCTCGCTTTTGTCATCCCCCCGCTGTTACGAAAAACCACATATCTATCCGATGATGATGATTCCTTGCAAGCCAATGTTGTCATTTATCAAGAACGCCTCGCCGAATTACAGCAAGAAAATTTGAATGCCGAACAATTTGCCGCAGCGAAACTCGAATTGGATAAATTATTGGCACAAGATATTCGTAGTGATTCCCCACAAAATGCCCTGCCGCGCGCCCGTTGGGTCAGTATTTTAATCGTTTTATTGCTGCCTGCCTTGGCAATTGGCGGTTATTTTAAATATGGCAATCCCAATTTAATCAATCCGATAGCGCAGAAATCTCATCCAGATGCCCACGGACAAATGCCACAAGATTTCGAGTCGATGGTAGCGAAATTGGAACAGCGGTTGAAGGAAAAACCAGATGACATGCAAGGTTGGCAAATGTTGGGGCGGTCGTATGCCATGCTGGAAAATTATCCTCAAGCTGTGCAGGCTTATCAACAGGTTTTGGCTCTTGGTGGCGATAAAGATGCACAAATTCTTGCAGATACCGCAGAATTGGTCGCGTTGGCAAATGATGGACAATTGGCAGGTCAAGCCAGTTCTTTGATAACAACGGCATTGCAACTGGATGAAAACAATGAAAAAGCCTTGTGGCTGTCTGGCGTTGCGGCGGTGCAGCAAAATGACTACGCCCAAGCGATTCAGATATGGGAAAAGTTATTAACTATTTTTCCCGCAGATGAGATGGAATCTCGCAAAATTATTCAACAACAAATTGCAGAAGCTCGTACTTTGTTGAGTCAATCCAAGCAAGTGGTTGAATTTGCAACGCCAAGTACCGTCACAACGACTGAACCTTTGGCACAACCGCCGGAAATTGTCAAGCAAGCCAAATTGACTGTTCAGGTGAATTTAGACCCCGCGTTGCTGTCGAAAGTCAAGCCAACCGATACGTTATTTATTTATGCGAAAGCCGTCAGTGGTCCCGCCATGCCCTTGGCTGTTGTGAAAAAAATGGCGACTGAGCTGCCGATCACGGTGACCTTGGATGACAGCAGTGCGATGACTCCAGCGATGAAACTCTCGAAATTTGAACAAGTGAGCGTAATTGCACGCATTTCGAGTAGCGGGAGTGCCATGCCACAATCTGGAGATTTGCAAGGGCAACTGACCCCCGTCAATGTCGCGACGCAACAAAATGTAGAAATCCAAATTAATCAAATCGTTCCCTAGACAACCCGCGTGATTTTGACCACTGGTACGAATCACGCTAAACGACTTTATTTTAAATCGCTCACCCCCACATGACTGAATCTATTGTTTTTTACATCTTCATCATTTTCGCCGGCTCTGCGGTGCTTGCCACCCTCGCGTTGTATGCCCGCCAAGCGTTATTAATTGGTTATATTGTGATGGGAATTTTGATGGGCCCCCCCGTGTTTGGCGTGATTAAAGACACGGTGCTTATCAGTTCCATTGCTGATATCGGGATTATTTTCTTACTCTTCTTGCTCGGTTTAAATTTGCAACCACAAGATTTATTTCACATGTTTCGCAAAACCACCGTATTAACTTTAGTCAGTTCACTTATTTTTGCCCTCGTGGGTGCGTTGGTGGGTTGGGCGTTTGGGTTCAGTTTTGCTGAAAATTTAGTGATTGGCATTGCTGCGATGTTTTCAAGTACAATCATCGGTTTAAAATTACTCCCGACAACCGTATTACATCACAAACACGCCGGCGAGATCATGATTAGCGTATTGTTATTACAAGACTTAATCGCGATTTTAATGTTGTTGATCTTGCAAGGATTAGGTAAGGAAGGCAGTTCGCCTTTATTCGATATTGCGATGTTAACCCTCAATTTGCCACTGATGGCATTATTTGCAATCTTTTTTGCTCGTTACGTGTTGATTAAATTAATTAGACGCTTCGACAAAATTCAAGAATACATCTTTTTAATGACTATCGGTTGGTGCCTGAGCATGGCAGAATTTTCGATGCAACTGGGATTATCCCATGAAATTGGCGCATTTTTAGGCGGAGTTGGGCTCGCAAGCAGTCCCTTGGCACGCTATATTGCCGAAAGTTTAAAACCGCTACGGGATTTTTTCCTCATCATTTTCTTCTTCACCTTGGGGGCAAAACTCGATTTACACATTCTCAGTGCAGTACTCGCGCCCGCCACCATTTTAGCCGGCATGTTATTACTGATCAAACCGTGGGTTTACCAATACTTATTGATTAAATTGGGCGAAGCTCCTCCGCTTTCTTTAGAAATGGGCGTGCGTTTGGGACAAATCAGTGAGTTTTCGTTATTGATCGCTGTCGTGGCAGCCAGTGCCAATATTATCACCGAACCGGCATCGTATCTGATTCAAGCGGCAACCTTGCTCACGTTTATTTTTTCCTCTTATTACATTGTGATGCACTATCCCACACCGATTGCAGCCTCAGATCGGTTACGGCGTGATTAATTACGATTTTAACAACCGCCCATGTACCAAAAAATAGAGACACTGCTTGCAACTGCAATGTTTTTCCTAGCGATTTTATTCCTCGCGGTTGCAGCGGTCTTGGTGCAATATTTACAAACAGACTTTTCGTTCAAAGTTTTGCCTTATTTGGACGAAATGTTTCATTTTCTGTTTGGGCTGTGGTTCGTCTTTTTGGTGGAACGGCTCATTTTTATCATTTTCTGTCCGCTTCATCGTTGGAATCGTTTAACTTTTTCATTACTTATCTTGCTTTTTCCACCGTTACGTTTAGCAGTACGTCGTTGTGATGCAAAATCCGCAATTTGGATTTATCCGCAATGGTATCGGGTCGAACCAATATTGCTTAAAGAATTAGAAAGTTGGTTTTTATATGTCTCATTGTCTATTTCATTATTGATGCTACCATTTTGGATTGTCGAAATTTTTTACGCCGAAATGCTGTACGAAAATCTGTTGTTGCATCATATTATTAATTTGGGGAATGCGTTGATTTGGGGAATATTTGTTGCTGAATTTATTCTGGAGTTCTCAATCACGCCCAGACGCGGCGAATATCTTGTCAAACATTGGCTAGAGTTATTTATTATCATTTTGCCGATGTTAATCCTCATCCGTTTGATGCAACTTGGTTATCTGGTTAGTTTGCTGGGCTGGGGAAATTTGGCAGAATTACAAGTTTTTAAACTCGCTAAGTTGCGGCAAATGCTCAGTTTATATCGTGCTAGAGTCGTGTTTAACCGGATTCTGCGGATTTTGACACTGATCGACCTATTTCAACGCTGGCAGCAACGTCGCAACCCCCAGAAATATTTGTTACACTTGCAGGAAAAATTAGCGGAACATCAAGAACAAATAATTGAAATACAACAAAAAATTAAAGAAACTCAACAGTTAATTGCAGAAAAACAGAATCATTCATTGAAATAAAGTTTTACAACCATCCAAATTCTTTCTAAATTTTGAATTTGAAACGGTTCCCCTTATTTCAATTAAATTTCAATCAATTATATTATTCATTTTACTAACAACGAAAAAATAGTACATTGACAATTTTAAAAATTAGAATTGAACAAAAAGTTCAGATGGTGCATTCGATGGTCAAAGAAGCCGTTTCTAGAGACGAAGCTGCCAAGATCAAGAAAGAATTGGAAAAATCTGGTTTGATGGTGGAATGTTTAGTGATAGACTAACTCACCATTTAAACAACTTTTTGCTGAATTGAGGGGGTATTGCTGGAGAACTCAGAAAATTAACAGTCATTCACCAATACAGTCTTGAATGCCAAATATGGCTACGGACTTAGAATTATTTTAATTCGATTTTCTAAATTTAAAACATCTTCTTGGCATAGTTGTCGAATGCGCTCATAATTTTTAGCGGCTTCTTCCCCTAATCGTTTTCTTCCCTCGCCCAAATGATGTCGCACACTGCAAAAATCAGCAAAAGGTTGATAATACAATTCTTTAGGATTAGGTTCATCCCGAATATCCTGCCATGAATATTTATTTTTCCGCCATTCTTCAAATTTATCATGTCCCGCGAGAATCCACACTTCAAGCTCCTGCCATGCGTTTTCAGCTATGAATTGTACTTTATTCTCAAATTTTTCAGTTACTTGCTTTTCACGAAATACTAACTTTTCACAACGAGATTTTTCGCCATCTCTATCGACACAAAGCACAAATAAGTCAGTCATTGCTTGATAACGCTCAATAATTTCTGCAAGTTTTTCTAAATTGAGAGCTTGACTAATTCCTTGAATCAATGGATTTTTGCAGACTACAATTTTTGCTCGTGGTTTGCCTAATTCAGTGAACATGGCTTCAAAAATCGGTTTGAGAATGTATTGATCGTTGCGGAAGTCTTCGCAGATAATAAGCACGTTCATTGCGAATCCTCTTGCATAAATTCCATGATATCCTCAAACCAACCTGTAGAATAAAGTTTAGCAATATCCTGTTTTTCAAGAATTTTTTTGATATTAGGAATTTCTAAAATCGGCATAATTTGGCTAGAATGATGATCGCCCGCTCGATAAATGAGAGAACTATTTTCTAATGTCGTTTGACTGACCAAATTGAGCAATTGTGGTGAATGCGTGGTTGCGATGATTTGAATGCCAGATTTGGCGCGTTCTTCCAACAATTCGACCAATAAATAGAGCCGGCTCGGATGGATACCGTTTTCAATTTCTTCAAAAAAGTATAAACTTGCAGGTGTGGGTGAAAATAATGCAGCAAGAATCGCAAGAAAACGCAATGTCCCATCCGAAGCACTGTAAAGCGATGTTTCCTGTCCATTGGGTTCAACAAGAATCGCTAATACTTTGTTTGTATAGGGATCAGTGTAAAATTTAAAATCAGTGGCATCCGTTGGGGTGAGCGCGCCTAACCATTCGAGTAAATTTGCCTCCGTATCTGTTTGTTCACAAATCGCTTGTAGCACGGAAGATAAATTTTCGCCCTGTTCGCCCAAAACAGTTTGCCCAGTCAACGAAGGGGTGCGCATAGCTTCTGGATTTAAGTCGAAGAAT
>DYNO01000048.1 GCA_020721025.1 Thiomargarita sp.
GGGTTATAGACCTGTTTCACTTGGTATTAAAGATTTCAAATCGGTTCTATACAACCAAGTGGTGACTGACATATTCGCTTTCTAAACGCATGACAAAATCGGCGCGAGCAACTTTACTTGAAATTCTGACTTGCCATGTTAAAAAGAAAAAACCAATAATGCTCACCATAACAGTAAATACCTGAGCAACTGCCCCAATCATCGTCCAATCAGTAGTTATCATAATAAGTTTCCTGTTAAATTATATTGTAGGTTGGAAATCCATTTCCAATGTTTCAATGCCAAATCATCCTACTGACAAGATTCACATTCAACATCATCGAGATTGCACACGGGCGTGCTTGGCATCGTTTCCACATAACTCGTTGGATTCGCTCGAATTCCATGCACCGTGTTTTTTTCCACCTGAGTCGCCGCCAAACTACGCAAATAGTACGTTGTTTTCAAGCCACGCAGCCACGCCAATTTGTAAAGCGCGTCCAATTTTCGTCCCGAAGGCTCTTTCATGTACAAATTCAACGATTGTGCCTGATCGATCCACTTTTGCCGCCGCGCCCCCGCCTCTACCAACCACAACGCATCAATTTCAAACGCGGTTGCATACAGTTGTTTCAAATCTTCTGGTATCCGTTCAATGGGTTGCAAACTGCCATCAAAATACTTCAAATCATTGACCATCACATCATCCCACAAGCCCAATGTCTTTAAGTCTTGCACTAAATACGGATTAATGACTGTGAATTCACCCGATAAATTCGACTTGATGAACAAATTTTGATACGTCGGTTCAATGGATTGCGACACACCACAAATATTACTAATCGTTGCAGTGGGGGCTAATGCCATACAATTCGAGTTACGCATTCCCACTGTTTTGACTCGATCTCGCAGCGTTGTCCAGTCTAAGGTCGATCTCGTATCCAATGACAAATAATCACCGCGCGCCGCTTGTAATTTCGCAATACTATCAATCGGTAAGATGCCTTGATGCCACAGTGAACCGTCAAAACTAGAATACGTCCCGCGTTCCTGAGCCAAATCAGTCGAGGCAGAAATCGTGTAATAACTGATAAACTCCATAACATTATCTGCAAATTCAACCGCTTGATCACTGGCATACGGAATACGCAATTGATACAGGGTGTCTTGAAAACCCATAATCCCCAAACCAACTGGACGATGTTTTAAGTTCGCATTTCGAGCTTGTGGGATGGCGTAATGATTGATATCAATGACATTATCAAGCATTCGTAGTGCAGTTTGAATGGTGCGTTGTAATTTTACTTTATCTAATTCTCCGTGCGAAACATGGGCAGCGAGATTGATTGAACCAAGATTACACACGGCAATCTCACCTTCAGCTTTATTGCGTTCTTGATCTGCGTAAGCCTTCGTATTTAAACCAATTTCTGTACATAAGTTGCTCGAATGGATGACTCCGATGTGTTGTTGAGGATTTCGCAGATTAAACACATCTTTAAACACAATCCACGCATGACCGGTTTCAAACAACATCGTGAGCATTTTGCGCCACAATTCGACAGCGGACACGCGCTTAAAAATTCGCATTTTGCCCAGTTCAGCCAGCCGTTCGTAATTTTCATAAGCAATTTTAAATGCAATGCCGTATAAGTCATGTAATTCAGGCACTTCATCGGGACTAAACAACATCCATTCGCGATTTTCATGCACCCGTTCCATAAATACGTCGGGAATCCAATTTGCCGTGTTCATGTCGTGGGTACGCCGCCGTTCATCGCCGGTATTTTTGCGTAATTCTAAAAACTCTTCAATATCAATGTGCCAAGATTCCAGATAAGCACAACCTGATCCTCGACGGCGACCTCCCTGATTCACTGCTACTAGTGTGTCATTTGCAACTTTTAGAAATGGAACAACACCTTGCGATTGCCCATTCGTTCCCTTGATTAATGCCCCCATGCCGCGCACGTTTGTCCAATCATTGCCCAATCCGCCCGCCCACTTTTGCATCAAGGCGTTATCGCGAATCGCTCCGAAAATACCTTCTAAATCATCTGGAACAGTGGAGACAAAACAACTCGACAATTGCGGATGTAACGTGCCAGAATTAAACAAGGTCGGGGTGCTGCACATGAAATCAAACTGAGAAATCAGGTGATAAAACTCAATCGCCCGCGCCTCCCGATCTGCTTCATTGAGAGCTAACCCCATGGCAACTCTCATAAAAAAGGTTTGCGGCAATTCAAAACGAGTTTCATGCCAGTGTAAAAAATAGCGGTCGTATAAAGTTTGCAGCCCCAAGTAGCTGAATTGCAAATCACGTTCCGCTTGAATGGCTTGGCTTAAACGTTCTAAATCAAACTGTTGCAATTGAGGATCAAGCAATTCATGCGTGATCCCTTTGGTGATAAATTGTTTAAAATAAATCGGATAGCGACTTTTCATCTCAGCAGCAGTGGCAAATTGAGGCTGTTCTAGCACAAAACTGAGGGTTTCGTGACGCAATTTATCCAACAATAACCGCGCTGCAACATAGGTATAATTCGGTTCTTTTTCAATCAATGTTCGTGCAGTGATGACAAGTGATTGATTTACTTGTGCTTCTGGGATACCATCGAATAAAGATTTTAAACTTTCGTTGACAATCAAATCGGGTTGCACATCCCCTAAATTAGCGCAGGCTTCTGTCACCAATAATCGCAACCGAGCTTCATCTAAAATTTGTAAATTTCCTTGATTATCAGTAATATGACGTTGTGGAGCTTCTTTTTTCTCAGCACGAATTTTTGCGTGTTCTTCACGATACAGCACATACGCCCGTGCCACGCTATGTTCCCCTGCTCGCATGAGGGAAAGTTCGACTTGATCTTGGATGTCTTCAATATGAACTTTTCCTGTGGTTTTGAGATGACGACTGATCCCTTTGACCACTTGTTTTGTCAAGTGTTGCACCATCTGATTGATTCTACTAGAATTTTGTGCCGCCTGACCTTCAACAGCAAGAAAGGTTTTCTTCATCGCGGCAGAGATTTTTTCTGCATCAAAACTCGCTAATTGCCCATTGCGGCGAATTACTTGACAATGCGACAGCGAGGCATCATTCCATTCATCTGACATTCCTAGAGTTGTGTCCGTGCCATAAATCATGGAGTCAGCGAGAATATCAATATCCATTAACTTTTACCTTGGTTAAATGCTTACACATGGTATCATAATACTACAAAATACCCTTGTGATGCTGCAACGTAACTTATTGATTATAAAAATTTATCAGATATTTTTTATAACACACAGAATCGAATCGCTTTTTTGCCGCCCGCCACATTGTTCGAGAAAAATGTGAAAATTTTCAAGAAATCACCGTGTTTTCGCCATTGTGACTACCGATAGGGCTAAATTCAGCTATACTTCTCTGTTGACCTCATTGCAAAAAATAACCACCATGATAGCAATTAAACGTTTAATCACTTCCGCGCCTAACTTCTGGACTGAATTAGATAATTTATTGGCTTGGGATACGGCGGCAGACGATAATGTATTTAGTACCGTGCGAGAAATTATTGCCAAAGTACGTTTGAATGGCGATAGCGCATTGTTGGATTACACGCGACAATTTGATCGCCGTCCGTTACAAAGCATTGAAGATATTATTATTTCTGAAGAACGCTTGCAACAAGCTCTGGCGCGAATTGACAAAAATCAACGCAAAGCCTTGGAAGAAGCAGCAGAACGGATTCGGATATATCATCAACGCCAAGTGCAGAATTCGTGGCAATATACTGAAGCAGATGGAACAATTTTGGGGCAACAGGTTACACCACTGGATCGCGTGGGGTTGTATGTGCCGGGCGGCAAGGCAACTTATCCCTCTTCAGTGTTGATGAATGCAATTCCTGCGAAAGTCGCGGGGGTGGAAACCATTGTGATGGTGGTGCCAGCTCCTGATAACCTATTGAATGATATGGTGTTAGCGGCAGCAGCGATTGCTGGGGTGAATCAAGTGTTTTCTGTTGGGGGCGCGCAGGCGGTGGCAGCATTGGCTTACGGCACATCGACAATTCCAAAAGTGGATAAAATCGTCGGTCCGGGCAATATTTACGTTGCAACAGCGAAAAGTTTAGTTTTTGGCGCGGTAGGCATTGATATGATTGCCGGTCCGTCAGAAATTTTAGTCATTTGTGATGGTGAGACGGATCCGGATTGGATCGCGATGGATTTGTTTTCACAAGCAGAACACGATGAACAAGCCCGTGCCACCTTGGTTACGCCCAACGTAGAATTTTTAAATACGGTCGAAAATAGCATCAACCGCCTAATTGCTGAAATGCCACGCGCTGAAATCATTCAAACGTCGCTGAACACGCGCGGTTTATTCATTCAGGTCAAAGATTTAGATGAAGCCGTTCAAGTTGCCAACTTCATTGCGCCGGAACATTTAGAATTATCGCTCAACGATCCGCAAACGTGGGCAAGTAAAATTCGTAATGCGGGGGCGATTTTCATGGGACGCTATACTGCTGAAGCAATTGGAGATTATTGTGCCGGACCTAATCATGTTTTACCCACGTCACGCACTGCGCGGTTTTCTTCACCCTTGGGTGTGTATGATTTTCAAAAACGTTCGTCATTGATTATGTGTTCAGAAACTGGGGCAAATAATTTGGGACAAATTGCCTCAGTATTGGCGCACAGCGAAGGTTTAACCGCTCACGCTCGTTCTGCGGAATATCGTATTGTGCAGAATTTATTAGAAAAATCTAAATAATGTAGGAGTTACGCAGTTCAAAACGTAACTTAGGCTTAATTCAGTTAGTTAGCGTTTTCGGAGTACAAATTTAAATTTGTACTCCATTTATAAAATCAGTGGGTTAGCATCTCAAGTGCGTAACTCCTATAATGTCTGAACCGTAATTTACTTAATTGACATCATTGACCTAAAATATGTTGCCAACCAATGATGTTAATTAGGCAAATCAAGAAAATTATGGTTCAGACAACAACTTAATTTCAAGGATCGATATGACACTTGTTCCTGTAATTTTATCGGGTGGTGTGGGCAGTCGGTTGTGGCCCCTGTCGCGCGAAGATTATCCAAAACAACTGCTTAACTTATGCGGTACACATTCTTTATTGCAAGATACGGTCACTCGGCTCGATGGTTTGCCTGATAAAGCTGCGCCATTGGTGGTGTGTAACGAGATTCATCGCTTTCTTGTGGCAGAACAACTGCGCAATATTGGGGTCAATACACCGCGCATTATTCTTGAACCTGTGGGGCGAAACACCGCTCCTGCCGTGGCAGCCGCAGCACTTTATGTGTTTAATACCCAGACCGATGCGCTGATTCTCATTCTACCTTCCGACCATCTGATTGCCCAAGGCGAAGCGTTTCGTCATGCCGTAGAAGCGGCTATCCCATTGGCATTGAACAATTATTTAGTCACCTTTGGCATCGTGCCCACGCGTCCAGAAACTGGCTATGGTTATATCAAAGCCGCAGCACAAGTGGGAGAAACGGCGGGATTCGCGGTCGAAAATTTTGTTGAAAAACCAGATTTGCCAACTGCTGAACAATTCTTAAGTTCTGGCGACTATTATTGGAATAGTGGCATGTTTTTGTTTAAAGCGAAGCATTATTTGCTCGAATTACAAAAATTTGCGCCCGATATTTTTGGTGCATGTCGGCAAGCGGTTGATAATGCAATTGAAGATAAAGATTTTTTCCGTCTTGATGAAGCCTCATTTCGCGCCAGTCCGAGCAATTCCATCGACTATGCGGTGATGGAACATACGGAAAGTGCCGCGGTTGTTCCCTTAGATGCCGGCTGGAATGACGTGGGGGCGTGGTCATCATTGTGGGAGGTGAGCCCGCATGATGATGATGGCAATTGCAGCATGGGCGATGTGTTAGTGGAAAATGTCCACAATTGCTATTTGCGCGCCGAACATCGTCTTGTCGCAGCGATTGGGCTGGAAAATCATATTGTTGTAGAAACCGCTGATGCCGTGTTGGTGGCGCATAAAGACCAAGTGCAAAATGTGAAATACCTTGTCGAGCGATTAAAACAAAGTCAGCGCACTGAGGCAAATTTGCATCGTAAGGTTTATCGTCCGTGGGGAAGTTATGAAAACATCCAAGTGGAACCTCGCTATCAGGTGAAACATATTATTGTCAAGCCCGGCGCGAGTTTATCGCTGCAAATGCACTATCATCGTGCGGAACATTGGATTGTGGTGAAGGGTACCGCACAAATTACACGCGACACGGAAACGTTTATTTTGTCAGAAAATCAATCGACTTACATTCCCTTGGGCGTGAAACATCGGTTAGCCAATCCCGGTAAACTTCCTTTGGAAATTATCGAAATTCAAGCCGGCAGTTATTTGGGCGAGGATGATATTGTACGATTTGAAGATGTTTACGGACGCATTAAAAATTTGTAATTTTATCCTCATTTATCTATTAGTTTAGATCATGAGATGCCAATTGACTAAATTCAGCCTGCGTAACTGCTGACTCTCTTCATGTTCTGCCATGATTGAAATCAATCACTTGGAAAAGTCTGGCATCATGTTATGTTGACTTTAGTTACGCAAGAAGTTTCATAGCCAAACTGGTACGCGATTTGTCCACAAATAGCATTAATTGTTTGAATTTCCTGCGTAGTCAATATCTCACGTTGCTGACGAATTTGTGAAGGCGCGATGGGCTGTATCCACTGTAACGGCGGCGCGTTGGGAATCACTCGCAAGATTTTTTCCAATGTTTCAACAGGTTGAGTTACCAATGTTTCATAATGTACCAGATGAAGCCATTCGCGGTATTCCAACAAAATCATCGCCAAATATCGCCATAACAAGGCTCGTCGTAATATTACCGATTCTGTCAGCGCAATCTCTTGTAATTGTTGACGTTGCCATGGACACAACACATTATCACTCGGATAACCAAGCGGAAAAGTTGTTACCATCGCCTGTTCCAGATGAGAAAAACTTTTTTTCCATGAAGCAATGGTATCGAATGGATGCCGAATCAATGCAATCATCACCGCCTCCGGCATCACCCGACGAATTTGTGGAATGCGTGCCAGATAAGCCAATGTGTTTTTCGTGGTCAAGAGAAAATCATCTCGTGTGACTAGGGGAGAATAAACCACCCGTTCATCATGTACTTTGGTGTCTTCCACCACCTGCCCGTCCTTAATTTTATTTTCTATCGGAACGCCTTCAATGATATTACGCCGCAAGTCACGATAAAAATTTGCAAATTGCCAAGGTTGCTGCCCGTCGTGCAAGTACCTGAAAATTTCTTGCGGTTCATTGAGCACAATAGATTCTTTAACTTGATGTAAAATACGACATAAATAGCTGGTGCCACTGCGCGGAAGACCGGTGATAACTGCATCTGGCAATGGTGGCGTTGTCTGAGTCTTGCCCCACCAAGTCTGACGTGGTTGAAAACGCGGCGTTATTAATTTTGCCCATTCGGGAGAGTGACGCAGCATCGCGTTTAATTCGGGATATGTTTGCAACAACAAACTGACCAAGCGATACAATATCGGTTCTCGCCGAATCATCATTGGATAATGATAATGACAAAATAACGGTAAATTTTTGGAATTTAACAATTTTTGATGCGCCGGATAATTGTAACTTTCATCCAAACAATCCATGTCCAATCCCAACAGAGTCACTGCCACCGAGAGCCCAATTTGGTCTAAGTAGGGACGTTTATTGATAATTTGAGGAGAGGCATCAATCCGCCGACAGCATTCCAACCATGTCGAAAAAAATTCCTCTGAAGGACGCACAGCCACAACTCCAGCATTGAAATAGGGCGGCATGATTTCCCCCGATACCGTTGCGATCACTCGCGATTCTGGCACATCCCGCGCAAAAAGCTGATACAACGTCTGCCATTGTTGCAAATTCTCGGTGTATGTTGCAACATCGGCAGGTTTGGCGTGGAATGAAGCGTGAGCAAAACGTGCCTCGTGTTGAAATTGTCGTAAACAAAGGATGTCGCTATCCAAAAAAATGAGTTTATCCGCCGTTGTTGGAATGGCGAAACAGGAGATTTTGTTGCCAATCGGATAGTTATCATCAACTTGGTTGGTAATTTCAACCGTTCTTACCCCCCAACGCTTTAATAACGTTAATGTTTCATCGGAGGGCGTACCCCAAAGAGTCGCCGGTTGGGGCAAGGCTGCGATCAATTCATAATCACAACGTAAGAAATGTTTTAACGAGGCTGCCAACAACAATGCCTTGATTTCTAACTCACCTTGTTGGCAAATGAAGACGAAACAGTAGCGAAATGGGGTCATGGAATAGGATTCAGTTGCAAGATTAACTTTAAGTCCATTATATAGTGATCTTAAATCATTTGTAGTAAAACAAACGTTATTCACGTCGTCAACACAGAAGCTCGATACACTAACTCTTCAAAATTGGCAAAGTGGTTGACGAGTCTTTGCGTTCTGTTATAATAAACAGAAAAAGTTTCTATTTAGGAGTTACCATGTTGTCGTTGGATTCTCACACTCAATACCTAAATCGCTTAAAAGACAATGGGTTAAAACTCACTCCACGTCGTCAAGCCATCATTCATTTGTTTATGGGTAGTGCAGTACACTTGACACCAGAAGAAGTATGGAAAAAATTGCACCAACAATTTGAAAAATGTGGTTTGCCCAGCGTGTATCGTAATTTGGAAAGCTTGGTGGAATGTGGGATTTTAGCTCGGATTCAACTGGCTGATCGTAAAAAACATTATGGACTTTGTACAGTTGGTCATGAACATCACCATCACCATATTACTTGTATTAAATGCGGTAGAGTGGACGAAATCAGCGATTGCCCATTGACAAACATTACTGAAATCAATGGTTATCAAGTGCTCAACCATTTCTTACAAATGAGTGGTATTTGTAGTCACTGTTTGGAGAATTAGCAAATGAACAGAGTTTTTTTATTATTTATTACTTGGTTATCAATTACCGCAACCCCACTGGCAGAAACTCAAAAATTGGAAGTGATCACCACGTTGTTTCCAACGTATGATTTTACTAGACACATCGCCAAAGAACGAGTGAATGTCACATTATTATTGCCGCCCGGCGTTGAAGCCCACACTTTTGAACCACGCCCAGCAGACATTGTGAAGTTGAATCACGCAGATATATTTGTTTACACTGGAAAATATATGGAGCCTTGGGTTGAAAAAATGCTCAAGGGCGTGAATGATAAATTGTTGGTGGTCGATGCGAGTCAAGGCGTTGAATTATTGGACGATCATGACGGCGAAGAACACCACAAGCACGACCATGACGGCAAAGACCCGCATATCTGGTTAGACTTAGCGAATGCGCAGCAGATGGTGACAACAATCACCCACGCCCTCGCCCAAAAAGACCCTGCAAATGCCAAATTTTACGAAGCCAATGCAGTGGAGTATAAACAACAATTTACAGATTTAGATCAACGGTTTAAAACCATGTTGGCGACGGTAAAGCATAAAAGTTTGATTTACGGTGGACATTTTGCGTTTGGTTACTTCGCAAAGCGTTATGGTTTAACGCATGATTCACCGTATCAAGGTTTTTCCCCCAATGCCGAACCACGTCCCAAGTCTTTGGCAAAACTGATAAACAAACTAAAACAGTCCGGCATGAACTATATTTATCATGAAGAACTGATCGATCCCAAGGTGGCGCGCACAATTGCTCAGGAAACAGGGGCAAAATTGGAATTACTACACGGAGCACACAATATTAGTCAAGACGAATTGCAACGGGGTGTCACTTTTTTAGAATTGATGGAAACCAATTTTAATAAACTTAAAGTTGGGCTAGTGGCTCCATGAACATACTCGAAGTCAATGAGTTAAGTGTGATTCTCGGTGGTATGAAGGTGTTGTGTGAGATTTCATTTCAGGTAAACACTGGTGATTATGTGGCGATTGTTGGACCCAACGGCTCAGGTAAAACCACCTTGATGAAAGCAATTTTAGGCTTATTACCGTATAGTGGCTCAGTTTATTTTCAGGGGGAATCCAGAGCCACTTTTATCGCACAGAAATCACTGGGATATTTGCCGCAAAGAATGTCATTCCTAGATCAACGCTTCCCCGCCACTGCGAAAGAGATTGTTTTATCTGGAGTTTATGCTCACAAATCATTCCCAAAAAAATTATCTCGCCAAGACAGTGACGCTGCGGACGAGATCATGAATACCTTAAAAATTAGTGAGTTGCGAGATCGTCCCATTGGTAAGCTTTCTGGCGGGCAACAACAGCGGGTTTTATTGGCGCGGGCATTGATTCAACACCCCAAAATTTTAATTCTTGATGAACCAACGGTCGCGCTCGACCCACAATCACGAGAGATTTTTTACGATACGATTCAAAAATTTAACTGTGAACAGCATGTGACTGTATTGTTAGTTTCGCATGATATCAGCTTGATGGGGGAATTTGCTTCAAAGCTGCTTTACTTGGATCGACAAATGATTTTTTACGGTACGTTTGAAAATTTTTGCCAATCCACTGCAATGTCGCACCATTTTGGAGTTAGCCGGCACCTTAATTTGCCACAGACACTGAACGATGATTGATTTAATTAAACAAATTCAAGAGGCTATCCAATATAGTTTCATTCAGCGCGCCCTCGTTGCCGGTAGTTTTATAGCATTGGGTTGTGCATTTCTTGGTGTGTTTTTGGTATTGCGGCGATTTTCCCTTATTGGTGACGGTTTAGCACACGTCAGTTTTGCAACCGTTGCCCTTGCGCTATTACTGGACACGCAACCGCTGCTATTTGCAATGCCATTGGTTGCGCTGGCTTCACTGCTGATTTTACAACTCAATGAAAAAGCTCAAATTTATGGAGATACTGCGATTGGTTTAGTTTCTTCATTTGGGATCGCGTTGGGCGTGTTGATTGCGAGCACTGCGAATGGGTTTAATGTTGATTTATTTAGCTATCTATTCGGCAATATTTTATCAGTCAGCCTGCTGGAAATGTGGTTGTCAATAGCCATTTTGCTGCTGATTATTTTAACTATCTCATTATTTTATCACGATTTATTTGCCATCACATTTGATGAAGAATACGCTCAAGTGCTGGGCATCAGGGTACGCTTAGTAAACCACATTTTGATCTTGCTTACTTCTTTGGTCATTGTGTTAGGCATGAAAATTGTCGGTACGATGTTAATTTCCAGTTTAATCATTCTCCCCGCCGTCACTGCGCTACAACTTGTCCACAGCTTTCGCACCACGATTATCCTTGCCGGAATTTTTGCAGTCAGTTCAGTGATCTTCGGCATTTTTATTTCCTATTTGTTAAATTTCCCCTCTGGAGCAACGATTGTGATGGTCAATTTTAGCTTTTTTATCACAGCGTTACTGCTACGCTATTTTTCTAGCTAAATTTATAGAATTACCATCTAAAATTGTTTCGCTATCAAATCTGTTTAAGAAAGCGATAGTTATAGGAGTCATGCAGCCAAGTAGGCTGGATAAAATGTATTTATATTGGAATTGGGGGCAACGACAAATTCTGTTATCCATCCTACATGACTTAAAATTTAGGTGAATTAGGGTTCAAACCTTCCGCAAATGATACCCCGTCGCAGCAATTAATTTTTTCGCTTCAGTTTCATGAAATTGCGCTTTTTCTGGTTCAGCACGACGCATCGCTAAATGATAATCCACCGCGTACAATTTCATGTCACTGCGCTTGATAATCTGCCACGCCTCCGCTAAATCACGCTTCGCTTCAGCAAACTGTTGTTGATCTAAATAAAAATTGGCACGGTCGATGAGAAACATGGGAAAAAATAACGTTTGATTTGCTTCCTGAATCCCAGACACCGCTTTTTTAAAATAATCAGTCGCTTGTATTTTATCTCCCAATTGACGGTAGGCACGGGCGAGGGTGAGAGAATTTAAAGGTTTATCTATAGTGATCTTAAATCATTTGTAGCAAGCGTAGGGTGTATAAGCGAAGCGTCATACACCTTTTTGAATTTGAACACTTTGATACATGTTCCGCCACTTCCCGCAATCCCGAACTCAGCCGAGCAAATCCTTCGATGGGGGGAGCGATAGCAACGAATTCATCCGACAGAGCTTGAGAAGTAAAGACAACATTGAATCCTGAACTAAAATTCAAATCACTTCGTCCTCCGATCACCTCAAGACGCGTCGGATCACTACTCGTCAAACGCCCCACACGCTTCGCCACCGTCACAAACTCGCGCATCATTATTCATATCCGTTCCCGCCACAATCACGCAAGTTTCCTTCGGAATATCTGAAAAATGAAACGGATACTTGCCCTGACTCGCATTCACTCGCAACTCTTTCACAGTTTCCTTGCTCGTCGCATCCATTTGGTTTGTCGGCGCGTGAGACATTGCAAACAGCGATCAATTTACATTTATTTTTCTTAAGTTTATCAGTTTGAGATATTTTTAGTAAAACCAAGTAGTTAAAATCTCAAGTGCGTAACTTTTTAAGGTCTAATAAAAACACTTTTAGCACATAAAAATGGATGAATAAGGATTCACATCAATATTTTCCACGATTGTGACGACCTGATACCTAACTTATTATATAATTTGATAATATTAACGGTTGAATTTCTATTTTCAATTTCCGCAGACTTTTTCATAGCAACTTGTTAAAATGGTAAACGTCGGTAATTCATTTTAAACTTAAACACAGACAAATAGAAGCACAAAGGAAGGAACATGTCAAGAGTGTATAATTTCAGCGCAGGTCCAGCGGCGTTACCAGAATCCGTGTTGCAACAAGCGCAGGCGGAAATGGTTGATTGGCAAGGAAAAGGGTTGTCAGTTATGGAAATGAGCCATCGCAGCAAGGAATTCATCTCCATTGCAGAAACCGCAGAACAAGATTTGCGTGAATTGTTGAACATCCCGAGCAATTATAAAGTGCTGTTTTTGCAAGGGGGAGCTTCAACTCAATTTGCAATGGTTGCGTTGAATCTGTTGCAGGGCAATAACGAAGTGGAATATGTCAATTCTGGTTTGTGGTCAGAAAAAGCGATAGCAGAAGCCAAAAAATATTGCACTGTTCATGTTAAAATTGATGGCAAACCCAGTAAATACACCACCATCGCGCCGCCATCAACTTGGGAACGCAATCCCCGCGTCGCCTATTTGCACTACACGCCGAATGAAACGATTAATGGTTTAGAAATCCAAGACGTACCTGATTGGGGCGATACACCGTTGGTAGTTGACATGTCTTCTACATTGTTGTCCCGTCCCATTGACGTGTCGAAATTTGGGGTGATTTACGCCGGGGCGCAGAAAAATATTGGACCTGCTGGATTGACTGTGGTGATTATCCGCGAAGATTTGGTAGGAAGAACCATTCCCGGCATTCCAACGATGTTAGATTACAAAATTCATGTTGATAATGCGTCTATGTACAACACGCCCCCCACTTACGCATGGTACATTGCCGGTTTAGTATTTAAGTGGTTGAAAGATTTGGGCGGTTTGGAAAAAATGGCGGAAATCAACAAGCGCAAAGCCGATAAACTGTACGCTGCGATTGATGGCAGTGACGGTTTCTATCGCAATCCCGTGGATCCCAATTTCCGCTCATGGATGAATGTTCCCTTTGTCACCACTAAAACTGAATTAGAAAAAGTATTTTTGAGTGAAGCAGAACAAGTGGGTTTAAGCACCTTGGCAGGACATCGTTCTGTGGGGGGAATGCGAGCCAGTATTTACAACGCTATGCCCGAAGCTGGTGTTGATGCCCTAGTCAGTTTTATGGCTGAATTTGCGAAAAAACACGCCGCTTAAGAAATGAAAAATAATTTCAGGAGACGTAAAATGAAACAGTTACATTTTAAAACTCCTGATAATTACTTCTTATGAGTGAATTACGGTCTGAATTTTTAGGTTAACCGACTTAGATTTTACAAAGAGTCAGGTATTGCATCATTCACACCTCAATTATCGTTGTGTTTACAAATGCTTACCTACTCTTTGTCATCGCGTAAGACTCCACAGATTTTCAAAATTTTAACGAGTCTCGCCGATGTTTACCCCAATGCTCTAAGTTTCCCCACCGCTGAACTCAGTCCTCATCTGCAACACACAAAAAATACTACAAAGGTCGATGCAACATGTTTAAAATTCTAACACTCAATAATATCTCAGTGCGTGGTTTGGAACGGCTACCGCGCGACCGTTATGAAATTGCTTCAGAAATTCAACATCCTGACGCGGTATTACTGCGTTCGTTCAAAATGCACAATTGGGAAATTCCCCCCACATTAAAAGCCGTCGGACGGGCAGGCGCAGGAGTCAACAATATCCCCATTGCCAAAATGAGTGCTCGCGGTATTCCTGTTTTTAACGCACCCGGAGCAAATGCCAACGCGGTGAAAGAATTAGTGATTTCTTGCTTACTGATTAGTATGCGTAACTTGTTCAGTGCATGGGATTATACCCGCCATCTCTCTGGCAGCGATGAAGAAATTTCCAAACAAGTCGAAGCCGGTAAAAAACAATTTGTTGGTTACGAACTCGCAGGGCGGACTTTAGGAATCATTGGGTTAGGTGCGATTGGTGTGAAAGTCGCAAATGCTGCGGATGCTTTAGGCATGAAGGTGATCGGTTTTGACCCCCACATCACCGTTAATAATGCTTGGCAATTATCCTCCAACGTAAAACAGGCTTCCAGCGTCGAAGATGTGCTTGCCCGCTGTGAATTCGTCTCTGTTCATGTGCCTTTAGTTGATGACACGCGCAACATGATCAGTGCTGACCGGCTGCGTAATGTCGCCAAAGGATTGATTATTCTCAATTTCTCTCGTGATGGCATTGTCGATGATGCTGCCGTCTGCGAAGCGATTAAAACCGGCAAAGTTAAATCCTATTTCACTGATTTTCCTACCCAAAGTTTGATCAAACACGAACACGTATTTGCACTACCACATTTAGGGGCATCCACCGAAGAAGCGGAAGAGAATTGTGCGATAATGGTTGCAGATCAAGTGCGTGACTTTTTGGAAGACGGCACGATCAAAAACTCGGTCAACTTCCCTGAAATGTTCATGTCTCGCAGCGAAGACGCATATCGGCTGTTGGTGGTCAATTCCAACGTTCCCCACATGATTGAACGCATTTCCAGTGCCATTGCTAAGGCAAATTTGAATATTTTAGACATGTTAAATCGTTCACGCAGCGATATTGCCTGCACCTTGGTTGATGTGTCGAATCCCATTCCACAAAGTGTTTTGGATGAAATCGCAGCGATTGAAGGTGTTTTAGCCGCTCGTTCGTTGTAATTCATTGAAAATGTTGAATTCAATCGTGATCTGATTATTATTCGGCTGCAAAAAAGTTGGTGATGGTGTGGTTCACCGAATTTGACATTACCCATCCTCTTAAAAATTTCAATCTGTTGGAGAATTACGCAAATATTTTCAACGGATTGATTTTATTCATCAATATGGAAATTTACTCCAACGATTGAAAATGGGATGCACCCGGAATTAATTAATATTTTGAACTGCTTAATAGAAATAAACTATTTTCGACAGATTGATTTCGATTAAGCGAAGAAATTTATTCAGGCTTTCTGCTTAAGATAGCATCAACGCACTACAATATGAATTCAATATGTAGCGCACAATGGTCATAAAAACTATTTTCCACCAAGAACCCACAATTTTATAAAATGTGCCATACTTAATAATAAATAAGTTTTTTAGATGGAGGAGGACGTGATGATGTCTGAAACGAGGAAATTTTATAGGCATTATGCAGAGATACCCATCGAAGTTTGGAATGCCAGCGAAGTCGATCTGACTGCTTCTCAAACGACGCTACAATGTACTAAAAACATCAGCTTAGGTGGACTGTTCTTTGAATCTACCACCAAGTTTGAAAAAGGCACCTTGTTAGGTGTGCGTATCTTAATGGCTCCACAAACCGAAGTCTTGGGGCGGGTGGCATGGTGCGCGGCGGGAGAAAATGGTCTATTTAACGTGGGAATAGAATTCCTAGACGGAGTGAGCGATTCATCGGAACAAGCAGTGGAAAGTGCGTGTCAAGCGGAAGTGTATAAGGGGATGCTCCAAGATATTGCCCATGATATGATGCTACATTCAACGTTCGATCTCATGTAAAGAATCTAAAGCAATGTTATTGCTAAATTTTAGCGAACTTGAATCGCCTGACGCTGAGGAATGCTCTATGAGCGAAAGTAGAAAATTTTATCGACATCCAACTGAAATCCCAATTAGTGTATGTTCTGCAACGGAATCAGAATTTGAAACGTCGCAACATCACTTCCAACAGATGAAAAATGTAAGTTTGGGTGGTTTGGCATTTGAATCGCATCAGATGTTGAAAAAAGACACAATTATTCGAGTGAGCATCGTGTTTACGGGTTGTCCAGTTGAAATGGTAGGAAAAGTCGCGTGGTGTCGTCCGGATGAGGTGAATAAATCTGAATTTTTGATTGGGGTTGAATTCACTGAAAATGAGAAAGAAACTTCAGGTGATATTGTAGAAAGTGCTTGTCAAGTTGAAGTTTACAAAGATTTATTAAAAAATATCGCCTTTGAACTGACTGATCCGTTGTATTCGGCGCAGATGTAAATTTAAATTACTCGGTGTCCGCGGCACAAATACTGGCTTCACCATAATAAATAGGTAGTTGCGTTTCTCCGACCTGTAAGCGCAACGCACCTGAATCATCAATCCCGGAGGCGATACCAATCAAACGATTGGTTGGCATAATGACTTGAATTTTCTTGGATTTTAATAAATCAAACGCATCCCACTCTGCGAGAAATTTAGTAAAATGGGTTTGTGGATAGTTTTGTAGCATTTTCATCCCCTGTTCGATCAGCAAACTTGCGACCATGTTGCGCGAAATCGAGTGTCCGAGCACTGTTTGTAAATCTGTCCATGCTTGATCAATTTTCACATCTTTTGGCATGTTGAGATTCAAACCAATTCCTAGCACTACATCATAACCAATTGAAGATAATCGAGTTTCAAGCAATAATCCGGCTAATTTGCATTGTCGCCACCCGATGTCATTTGGCCATTTCACCCCCACTTCAACTGCGCCCAAGTCACGCAATACTTTCGCTATCGTCATTGCAAGGGCGAGATTTAAGCCAACCAGCGGAAAATGTTGCTGAGAATAACGATATTTCAGCGATAAACATAAGCCACTACCGAGAGGGGATATCCAATGTTTGCCTTGCCGCCCACGTCCTTGGGTCTGATATTCTGCCAAGCAGGCGAGATAAGGGTGTGACGAATTGAGCGCGTATTGGTTAGTGGAATCAATTTCTTGAAAAATTTCTAATTGAAGTTGCGTCTGCAAATTTGGAGAGAGCGCATTCCAAATCATTGAATAATCTAAAATTTCTATCATACTGGTTTTGAATCAACATTGAGCTTAGGAGTTACGCATTGACAGCGTAGGCGGAATGTGCACTGACGAAAGGAAGAGTACGAGCATATTTATGGATAAATTGAGAATAGAGATTGGAAATTTGGTTGGAAGCCTTGAATAGAGCGAGTTGTAGTAGAGCGAGTTGTAGGTATGCACAGAGGGCACAAAAGAAGTGGTTTCGGATAGATTGCTCGGTTCTGACCTGAAAGGACTCGATATTACAAACTTGTTTAAGCACGCGGTGGAATTGTTCTATCCCCCAATGAGTGTTATGTAGGTTTTCAAAATCTTTACGGCTCACGGAGTTGAAGGTAGGTTCAGATTCCCCCTCAGCGAGTTTAGGTAAACAGACGATGTAATAACGAGATTCTTCTTTAAATTTCTGTTGAAACACCGTCACATAACCGAACTGAGGAAGATAGCCAGCATCGCCTTGTGGAGGAATATCAAGGGTTTGGACTTGTTGTTGCCGTCCTCTTTCTAGTACATAGTCAAGCTATTATTGACGGGTATAGATGTTTGAGTTTGATACG
>DYNO01000218.1 GCA_020721025.1 Thiomargarita sp.
GCATCATCTAAATCCAATCCCAATGACGCTGCATCTGAACCGCTGTCATCATCAAGTCCCAAATCTAAATCATCACTGCCACTTAATCCTGACGGCGCATCATCTAAATCCAATCCTAACGATGCTGCATCTGAACCGCTGTCATCATCAAGTCCCAAATCTAAATCATCATTGCCACTTAATCCTGACGGCGCATCATCTAAATCCAATTCCAATGACGCTGCATCTGAGCTACTGTCATCATCAAGTCCCAAATCTAAATTGTCGTCTGAATCTAAATTTAAACCTAGACTGTCGTCATTGTCATCCAGTCCCAAATTTAGATCGTCATTGGTTTCTAAATCTGATTCTTCGATGGAGTTAGATTCATTCACTTGTGCAAGCAAGCTGGCAAGTTCTGCGTCGTTCTCGTCATCAATGTCGTCTAGGGTTGTCAAGTTTTCAGCGTCATCATCGTCGCCCGCCGCCATCATCAAGCCGGCTCCGAGAGCCGCACCACCCGCCGCCGCTGCTATTGCGAGACCTACGCCACTGCTGCCGCCATCACGTTCAGATTCTCGATCCCGTATTTCGCTGATCAAATCGCGCCCGGTATCCATGTCGTCCCATAAGGCAATTGTTTTGTTCCATAGGATACCCGTGCCACCAGTAGCCTCGTGTATTAGTTTGGCTTCGGTTTCAAATTCACGGACTTGGTGCGATTTCGCCAATACTTCGAGTAATTTCACCCGATATTCTTGGACATGGGGGTGTTCGTGGATTACTTCGCGTAATAAGTCTTCGGCTTCGGTGTATTTTTCAAAGTTGATGTAAACGTCAGCGTCTTCAAGTACCCCAAAGTCGATTTCTTCTCCTTGATGATCGTTGTCTGCTTCGGCAAGTAGTCTTTTCAGTTCGTCATCAGCATCTGTGGGTGCATGAGCAATATTGTTTTCGTCAAATTCATCGGCAGTATCAAACGCGTCCGCGGAATTGGTTTCAGTTTCCTTCGTGGCTGCTTTACGCCGTCTCCATGCGACGAGGGCAATCCCCGCCAACAAAAAGCCACCTAATCCGCCTCCCACTGTCAACCAACCGCCCGGTACTTCTTCGACCATGGGGTTCACGGTATCGGCAACCGGTTGTGTGATGCTGGACACGGTATCTAGGGCTGTATCGAGCAAGCCTTTTTCTTCAGTTGGCGGCGTGGCTAGGGTGGAAATGCCTTCTGCCGGTTGAGTTTCTGAGGGCGCACTCGCAGGGATATTGCCCGCCATCGAGGTGTCTGCCGGTTGCGTTTCTATTGGTTTAGATTTAGTAGTAACCGTTGTAGATTTGCTCTCCGGCTGCCCTTCCGTTTTCACTGGTGGCGTTGATTCCATACCAGATTTGAGCGAGTCTGTGATGGCTGGAGTCTTTGCATCCGTCGCAGGGGTGGTTGCTTTTATAGGAGCTGTCGTTGGGGGATTGTCAAGTTTTGCTTCTGTTGTGCGTTGAACCGGTTGATGATCCGCCGGCTTTATTTCAGGTTTTGCCTCCGGTTTAACTTCCGTTGTTGGAGCATCAGTTTGCTTAACTTCTGATTTAATTTCCGGTTTTACTTCTGGTTTAGGCTTGCTCTCTGCCTTGGCGATTTGCACTGGCGTGGTTGGTTTTCCTGCCAATTGGGTTTGCAGTGCCGCCAATTGTTCACTTTGCAACTTGATGAGTTTGTTCATGTCATCAATTTGCCGCTTCATCGATATGACTAAATCGTTAGTCTTGGCGATCTCGGAACGTAAGTGCTGATTCTCATTGCGAATACTGGCATTTTCTTCTTGTAACGCTTTCACCTGTTTTTGCGTATCAGAAGCCGGCTTATCCCCTGTTCCGCCGCCTTGGGCATCTGGATTTTTTCCTTCGGTCTGATTTTCTGCTCCTAATGCGGCAATTCGCAATTGTTGGGAGGCAGGCGGCACATTTTCCGGCGGGGCTGTGTCATTTGCAGTGGCACTTTGTGTGACCGCAGCAGGCGTTTTGGCAGTCACCTTGGTGCGACGAGTTGGAATTTCACGTTCTGCGGTCTGTTGGGCGATTTGCGCACGTTCGACACCGCCGGGCACTCGTAAGACGGAACCTGCTTTGATACTGCCATCCGGAGTAAACGCGTCTGGATTGGCATTACGAATATTGCGCATGTGCGTTTTGATGGTAACTTTGCGCGACTTGGTATTTTTTGCCACTCGCCACAAGGTCTCCCCCGAACTGACTGTGTAACTGATTGATGGCATTGGCGCGGGAGGTTCGCCACTCGACATCGGTCGCATCGGTCGGGGGGGTTTTCTTTCCCCAGATTGGGGCGCGGGAGCAACAGGACGAGGCGGCGTGGCTTTGGCTGATTGAATGCTGGCAATTTTAGGTTGATACAGCGGTGGGTCTAATAACACCGTGTATTCACGCATAATTCGCCCACTGCGCCAATTGACCTCAACTAGGAAATTGAGGAAAGGTTCCTTGATGGGTTGATACGTCGTGACTCGAATCACCCCTTCCGTCGCACCCTTGGGCTCGTAGCTAAATCTGATACCAGTCAATGATTGAGGATATTCCAAACCCGCGCGCCGAAATGCTTCCGCGGTGGCAAGCGAAATTTTCAGATCATTGGCATTGTTATCCAATTTAGGGATACTTAAAACTCTAATCCGTGCATTTAATGGCTCATTTAGTTTGGAAGATATTTCAATATTACTCAGACCCAGTGCGTGTGCGTCCACCCCAAGAACGGCACCGAGTATGGTTGTTAACGCCGCTGCCAGTTTATGATTCATTCAGCTCTCCTCGTGCCAACGTAAAAACCTTTTTTATCAATATCAAATCGGTGAGTTCAGAAGGTGCAATAATTCCTTGCTACTTTTCATTAAGACTTTCCAAAAAATTTCTAAGACGATGATTCAATACAGATATTTTTGTATTTAAAATCAATCATCAATGTCAAAGTTTCTTTTTCATATTCACTTTTACATTGATGACTTTATCCTTGCCTTGCTGCACAACATTTTGAAAAATTATAAACCAACACACTAAGTTTGGTGACAAATCTCGAATATACTTTAAGAATACACCGCTAAGTATAGCTTATAGATAGTCTTTTATCAAAATTTCTGCAATCTGAATGCTATTTAATGCCGCGCCCTTGCGAATATTATCAGACACGACCCACAAATTGAGCCCGCGTGGATGTGAAATATCTTCCCGAATCCGTCCGACAAATACAGGGTCTTTGCCCGCCGCTTCCGTTACTGATGTGGGATAACCGCCCGGTTGACGTTCATCTAATACCACAATTCCCGGAGCTTTACTGAGCAGTTCACGCGCTTGTGCCGCAGTAATTTTTTGTTTAGTTTCAATATGTACCGCTTCGGAATGCCCATAAACGACCGGGACGCGCACCGCAGTCGGATTCACCATGATGCTATCGTCACCCATAATTTTATGCGTTTCCCAAACCATCTTCATTTCTTCCTTAGTGTAGCCATTATCCATGAAAACATCAATGTGTGGCAACACGTTAAA
Source organism: Thiomargarita sp. (assembly GCA_020721025.1). GTDB lineage: Bacteria > Pseudomonadota > Gammaproteobacteria > Beggiatoales > Beggiatoaceae > DYNO01. The sequence goes on from DYNO01000218.1 coordinate 3,532, forward strand.
CGCAATTTGTTTTGGATACACGTTGCATTCAATCAACTTGAAGTTGAGCAAATTCACCGATTGAGTGTGCAATTCTTCAATGGCTTCCTTCCCAGTGCCTGAAACCGATTGATAAGTCGCCACATTAATTCGTTCAATCCCCACCGCATCATAAATCGGCTTCAACGCCACCAACATTTGAATCGTAGAACAATTCGGATTGGCAATAATATTATGATTTTTATACTGAGCGATAGCTTGGGGATTCACTTCGGGCACAACCAAGGGAATATCAGCATGTTGGCGAAATTCTGATGTATTATCCACCACCACACAGCCCGCCGCTCCGGCTTTTGGCGCGTAAATTTTCGACACAGACGCACCGGGGGAAAACAAACCGATCTGGGTTTTGGAAAAATCAAATTGTTCTAAATCTTCAACCACCAACGATTCGCCACGAAATTCAATTTTCTTGCCCGCAGAACGGCTACTGGCTAACGGATACAACTTGCCAACAGGAAAATTACGCTCTTCCAAAATAGAGATCATCACTTCGCCCACCGCGCCGGTTGCGCCGACCACTGCCACATCAAATAAACGACTCATTACCATTCCTCTCGACTGTCTTTCGCTAGTTTTATTTTTAGACAAACGCTCATTTTAGTTGATTACCGTATTGTTATGACAACAAGAGGCTATGTGAAACAACCAATTTATTATTTTTAAAGAGTTTTTTTATTTCGATGATCACGGGAAACATTATCATTTCAAGGTTTATTTCTCGTTACCATCTGAATCAAAATTTTCAGAATGAAGTCTGAACCATGATTTTTAGGATTGAATGATGACCATGATTTTGCTTTTAATCAGGTGAATCATGTAAATCCCGGTTCAGACATTCTGCAAATTCTAAAATTCTGTCAATTCTGATTCAGACAAGAAACGGTTCAAAACTCTCTAAAATTCCTCTTGACTTTCTTCAATAGTAAGCTCATTATATTCCTACCATTTATCAAAACAAGAAGATGCAGTCATGGCACTCTATGTTTTCAACGTATTAGCGAGGATATTGAGATGTTTAGGAAAGTGCAGTTTTATCAGAGAATGCTGTTACTCGTGGTCGCGTGGTCAGGTCTGATTGCAGTACCACAAGCCTTTGCGGCGTATAGAACCGGTTTGACATCTTTAAAACCAAACCAAACAGGTTTATACCGGAA
>DYNO01000049.1 GCA_020721025.1 Thiomargarita sp.
AAAACAATATCTGTGGCATTGGAAGTAAACACCACATAATTGCCATTCCACGATAATGACATCGGCAATTTTAACGATTGAAAATTACCTTGTTTGCCGCTCACGTTGACATTCACCCGTTCTAATTGTTGGGTTTGTCGGTCATATTTGAGAATATCAAACAACGCATTCGCATTGCCACTGACTAAGTTGGTCGCGGCGGTAGTCAATGCCACATAACGCCCCGTCGCTGAAATGGTGGGATAATATGCCGCTGAATTTGCTTGCTCGCCCGTCGCACTGGTGATGCGTTGCACTTGCCCGGTGGTCATGTCCTTGATGAAAATATCAGAAACGGCATTGCTGTCATTTTCCACCAACGTAGTCGCATCTGATTCAAAAACAACGAGTTTACCTTCCGCGTCGATTGACGGATGATAAGAACCTCGGTCAGTTTGCAGGGTTGATTGGCTGACGCGTTGTGTGGTATGGGTGGTCAAATCGTGCAGAAAAATATCGGAAGTGACATTGGTATCACCGGCAATTAAATTTGAGGCTTCCGATTCAAATACCACCGCATGTCCATTGGCGGCGATCATGGGATGAAACGAATGCCCGTCTCCTTCCACACCGGCATCATTGACACTGATCCGCGTCAACTGATTGGATTGGCTATCAAAAGCAAAAATATCAGACGCATTATTCGTATCTCCTGCCACCAAATTACTCGCCAGCGATTCAAACACAATCCAGCGACCATCGGCGGAAATCGAGGGATTGACCGAATCTCCATTGCTATCAAGCGGATTAATGCCACGCACCTGCTTAGTTTGGGTATCGTAGATAAAAATGTCCGCTACGGTATTGGCTTCGCCGGCGACGAAATTGGTGGCTTTGGAACTGAACGCGATAAAACGACCACTGGCAGAAATCACGGGTTGCGTGGAATCGGCATTGCCCGGCGCGCCGCTATTGTCAACACTGATGCGCGTCGTTTGATTAAACCAACGATCTCGCAGAAAAACATCCGCCGCGTCATTGCGATCACCGGCAACCAAGTTGCTGGCATCGGAACTGAAGACCACAAAACGTTCGTCAGATGAAATGGCAGCGGCGGTGTTAAAAGAATGACTATTTGCTTCAAGCCCTTGCGGAGCTAAAGTTGAAGCGGAACTGATATTCAAACGGCTGGTAAAACTGTCTGCCCACGTTGCCGGCAGGTGAAGATTTAAAACGATTGTTAAAACAATGAGTTGAATTTTCATCATTGGTCCCTGTATTTCTTGAATATCTTTACGATCTACTCTGCTTGTTTTGAGTAGAATATTTCTTCAACAATATTATCTAAGTGGTGATCTAAATTTCCTTGAAAATCAGTAAAAGGAATATCCAGTTTGTGCAAAATATCGGCAAAACGTTGATAGCCGTTTTCAGTACGCAATTCTATCCAATTAACACCTAGATTTTCAGCCTGTTGTTTATTGAGATCAGAGAGTTTATCTGCGATAAAAACATTGCTTTCACGCGCGAAAATAGCATCTGCGCTTTCAGGATTTCCTTTTCCCATAAGTTTTACTTCACAGCGGTGAAAATTGTTCCCGCGATCTTTTAGGAAAAAATCCACTTCTCGCATACTATCTGGTCGTTGGGATTGATCAAAGTAGCGGTTTGGGACGCTAAAAATTTTACAAAGTGTCACCATAAGGTATTTTTCAACTTGTTTACCGGCAGTGCTCCACAAACCACCACGCAAGGCGGCGCGTTTCACTGCGAGTGTATTGATAACAAGCAGACTCTCATTGATATTGGGCTCTACACTGACTCCTTTGAACTTAATAGTTAAGCACAAATCAATATCAGATTGGTTTTCTACTAAACTATTGATAAGTCTGTAAAGTACGTCATAGTGATCATTTGAAGCATCAATGATAATTTCCTTAGTGGCAGAATTATACATATTTGTGATAGTTTTCTTATTCAATCCAGAGTGAATTGCAATTTCATCAGGATTTAACTTTGTACTGAGAAATACTTTTTTGTACCAATCTAGGGAGATATTCTTGTTCTCAAGTTTTGCTGTTACTACTTTTTTGAAAAAATCAATTGCAAATTGTAGAAACTCGGCATTGATCAGAGCAACCACTTCAATGCGATAATCCTGTCCTTTAATAAGACGTTTGATGATGTTTTTAACAACTTGATCGGTCAGTGTCATTTTGTTGACTCAACGAATTGTTCCAATGTCAAAAATAGCGTTTGACGTTCTTTAAATAGTGTTTGTGGTTTTGATTTCGCCTTCATATACTCAAAATAAACTGGTTCTTGTTCAGTTAAGAAAAAGAATCTATCCAAACTTTTCGCTGTTCTACCCACCGTTCCGCTGCCACCGAATGGGTCAAAAATCAAATCACCTTTGTAAGAATAATATTGGATGACTCTTTTACATAATTCAACCGGAAAAACAGCCGGGTGAATTTTGTCAAAACAGGGATCGATTTTCCACACATTAGTGGTTTCATAGCCATCAGATACTTTACTATTTTTCACTGTTTCGTCGTCGTAACTCCTGATATTCCAGTCCAATAACTTTTCAGTTTGCTTACGATAAACCATGAGATATTCTGTGACTGCATTAGGTTTATATGCCAGTGGTTTGCGATGTTGCATAAATCCACCAATACGGTTTTTGACACAGGCTTCGGGTTTTAACCAAATGATATCATCTATGAATTCCCAACCATTTCTTGCCAAATAATGATGTAAATCAAATGGAATAGCATAACGCTTGCTTGAGTGTGCCCGACTAACCCGCGGAATAATCACAGGTGATGTATTGACAATAAGAAAACGTCCCTCCTTAGTGATACGATGAGTTTCAGTGAAAACCCTTTCAAGAAATTCTAAGTAGGCTTGATAGCTTGGATAGATGGCATAATCCCGCGCATTGTAGTAAGGGGGCGAAGTAAATGTCAAATGCACACTATCATCAGGAACATGTGTTAACGCTTTCAAAACATCTGCATGTACTACGATATTTTTTAGAAAGTCGTATGTTTCTGCATGAGGTAATGTGGCATTTTTCTGATGAAATTTTGCAAAAAATTCTTTATAGATCACCGTCCTGACCATTTCATTAGGGTGATTTACCAAGGGACGCAGTCGTGCTTCAATCGTTTTGTCATGTTCAAAAACTAGCAGCGCGCGAATGGCTTGGCAAACAATCTTGGGATCGGTATCGGACAACACATTAAACAAGAAAGATTTGTTTTGAATGTGCCGTTGTCTGCCAATCGAAGAAATAATTTCGCGTCTTACCTTAGTATCGGTTTCAACTTGATAATTTTTAATCAGCAAGTTCGCATCTAGGTTTTTTAGTTTACCTATATTTTTAACCGCATTAAACCTAACTTGCGGATGAGAATGCTGCAATAACTCGTAGAGAAAATCGCCATTAAAATCATGTGAAAGTTGTCCTAAGTTTTCCAACACAAAGTTGATGTAGCTAATGTCATCTTGATTTTTTAACAGTTCGCCCAGATTAACTTTGTTATTTTTGAGGGAAATAATTTCTTGTTTGGTTAAAATAGACATTTAAAATTTTCTCATGAATTAAAAACATTAAGAGTTACGCATTGACGAAAATAATTATTATGGTTTTTGATAGATAACCTATCGTTTTCAAAAATATTTCATTTGTCAATGCGTAATTCCGATATATCAACAGGTTTAAATCTCTTGAACGATAGCGAGTTGATTGAAAAACTTTGGGTCAATGACCTAATACACCAATTCTAATAACGCCTGTCCGGGGTCGGGCGCAGTCATAAATGCTTCCCCAATCAAGAAGCTGTGCACGCCAACCTCGCGAAGTTTTGTAATATCATCATGGGTATTAATCCCACTTTCACTGACGATAATATGGCGTTTAGGGATTTTTTTAACCAATGTCAATGTGGTATTAATATCTGTTTCAAAAGTGCGTAAATTACGATTATTAATCCCAATCAAACGTGTTCCCAACACTAACGCCCGTTCTAATTCTTCTTGATCATGTACTTCAATTAATACATCCAGTCCCAAATGATGTGCCAAGCCGGTTAAATCTTGTAACTGTGCATCGCCCAACGCCGCAGCAATCAATAAGATACAATCCGCTCCGATGGCGCGTGCCTCATACACTTGATAGGGATCAATAGTAAAATCTTTGCGTAAAATAGGCAAGGAACACGATTCATGGGCGTGAATTAAATGTCGCTCATCCCCTTGAAAAAAATCTTTATCAGTCAGCACAGATAAACATGCTGCCCCTGCCCGTTCATAACTTTCAGCAATTTCAGCCGGATAAAAATTAGTGCGCAACACACCGCGACTGGGGGAGGCTTTTTTGATTTCTGCAATAACCGCAGGTTGTTGAATTTGTAAACGGGCATCTATCGCTTCAATAAAACCCCGCGGCGGTGAACTTTCTGCAATTTGTTGACTGAGCGCGCGCAGCGAGGTTCGAGCACTTCGTTCCGCGATTTCTTTGGCTTTACGGTACAAAATCTTTTTAAGAATGTCAGGGGTATCGGTCATATCAGTGATATCCGGGGGCAAGAAATGATGGGTTTTAATCGACAACACATTCTTTTTGATAAAAAAGTGCCTAACATCGGGTGTTCAATCAAAACCTTGCGTGAGTTGCACCAATGCAGTCAATTTGGCATGGGCTTGACCGTTTTCTAAAACCATTGTCGCGGTTGCGATACCTTGCGCTAAATTATCTGCTAAATCAGCCGCATAGATTGCCGCACCGGCATTGAGTAACACTACGTCTCTGGCGGGAGAATCTTGATTATTCAACACGTTATTCACCATCATCACGCTGTCATTGACAGAGGTTACTTGAATACGCTCCAGCGAATGACGGGCGAAGCCAAATTGTTCAGGAGTGAGCGTGTAATTTTTTATCGTATTATTTTTTAGTTCAACTACTTGCGTCGGCGCGGCGATACTAATTTCATCTAAACCATCGTCAGAATGCACCACCAAGACATGTTGACTGCCCAATTGTTGTAAGACTTCTGCCAAGGGTTGCAACCAGTGGGCACTGAAAACTCCCAGCAATTGATGAGGTGCTTGGGCGGGATTGGTCAGGGGACCCAACAAATTGAAAATTGTCCGAATTCCCATTTCACGGCGTGGCGTGATGGCGTGTTTCATCGCCGCATGGTGTTGTGGAGCGAACATGAAACCAATGCCGATTTGTTTAATACATTGAGCGATTTGGGCGGGCGTGAGGGTGAGTTTGACACCGAGAGCTTCTAACACATCTGCGCTACCACATTGACTGGAAACGGAACGATTACCGTGCTTTGCAACATTGCCCCCCGCCGCCGCCACGATAAATGCACTGGTGGTAGAAACATTGAACGTATTCAGTCCATCGCCACCGGTACCAACGATATCAACCAGATGCGGAAGTTTCACAGTCACCGGCGTAGCCAGTTGACGCATGACCTGTGCCGCGGCGACAATTTCTGTCACTGTCTCGCCCTTCATTCGCAATCCCATCAAAAAACTACCAATTTGTGCCGGAGTCGTCGCGCCCGTCATGATGCTGTGCATGACATCGGTCATTTCCGAGTGACTTAGATGACGCTGTTCAACGATGGCTTTCAGCGCGGTCTTAATATCCATGAACTTACCTTGTTTTTTCTCATGAACGAAACTGTTTCCAACACAGCTTTTTTAACTACGTTATTATAATCAGTTTAACACATATTGTCAGTAAAAGCATGTGATCGTAGAGAATCTTCAATATCATTAGCCAATTTTGTGACCTGAGGATTCAAAGCCATTGACTTAAGCAAAAAGAAGCAAAAATAGATGTTATCCGAGAATCCAAATTCAAACAACGAAATTTTACCAAACACTGCCAGAATGAGAAATTATTTCAAATAAAACAAACAGTTCCTCGTTCCAATGCTTCGCGTTGGAATGCAGCCCAGACGCTCCGCGTCACCGGTTCAAATTTGATGAGTTCAACCATCTGTATTTCGCTTTCCATTTCAACGGAGCAACAATTTTTCATCAAGATGATAAAAAGCAATGAGTTAAAAATCATCACGCGTGACGCTGGAGCGTCTGGGCTGCATTCCAACGCGGAGCATTGGAACGAGGAACTCTTTGTTTTATTTAATAAAAATTTACCATATTGTCATTTTGTAAAGTTTTATTGCTTAAAACCAGATAACAAAACATATTTTGTGTCACAATTCCTTAAGTCAATGGCTTTGACCTGATGATTGGCAATGATTCTTAAATTGAGAAACAGTGAGAATGTGTAGGACATATAAACACAGGGTCATACACCGAAGATACTGAAAACCTTGAGATAACACTTTGTTTATAGCCACTACATTCATCACAAATACTCAGGCTTGAATCACATCGCGTCCATCTTTTAAGGCTTCTGACCAGATATTGATTAAACTGGCGCATTTACGCAAAAATTTACCGTAGCTGCTGCTCCAATCTTCTAAACCTTGCATCAGGCTGTCGTTGGAAGGATCACCCACCATCAAGCGAACTTTGGTCAGAACTTGTTGTAATAGCACCAAATCAAGCACGTCCCACGGGTTAGGCATGTCTAATATTTCCAAATTTTCCAAACACCGTTTGAGCGATTCTGCTGCCCGGAGTGAGAACATCGCACCCTTGTATTTCAACAATGCGTCGAGTTCTTCTATCGCCATGATTTGTTTTTCTTCTAAATCCAACCGCGCCCGGTCAATGATGATGCGTGGCTCAAAGTTCAATTCGACAATCGAGGCTCGGTCAAGCACGCGGGGAGATAACGAAAGTGTGGTGTGGTCATTGTTGATGGTGGCAACAAAACGCACCGCGGGAGTGATAAAAACCTTGCTACCGCTATCTTTTGATACGCCACGAATACTTTTTCCGCCGAGTTCTATCGTGCGTAATTTTTCTTGATTATCCGCATATTGAGAACGAACTAAAATGTCTGCAAACCAATATTCAGGTTGGCTGAGGTTAAATTCTTCAAAAATAACAAGATACGTGTGCCGATCATTTTTACGCCATGCTGCTTCTGCCTTGCATAAAAATTTAGTAAATTCAGAGGGTTCAAATTCGTTACTGATTGGATTGACATAACCCAGTAAGTCTTCCCGCCCGCGCCATGTTGAACCGACAGGAACGATGAGTTTTCTATCAATATCATCAACTAATTCAATCGCTAAGGTACTTTTACCAATCCCCGGCGCACCGGTGAGAATTAACATATTTTTGGTCAGAGACACCGCCATGATCGCGTCTAAAACTTCTTTACCATACAACGACTTGATTTTTTGTCGGACGGTATCTTTTTCAATCAATGGGTAAATAGGTGTCGCTTCCCCCTGTTTTTTGGGCGGAGTTGCGGGAGTTGTCGATAACTTCTTAGGGTCTAACGTTTTGGTCACTTCTTCAGACAAGACTGGGGTGCCCGCACCACGTAGAGTTAAGATATTGTTATTTGAAGGAAGTTTGGCAGAAGCAGAACGCCCTTCCCGTTCCTGAACCCGTTGCGCGGTATCCCGTGCCAGTTCAAACCAATCGTGCAGATTTTTGTGAAAATACTCAAACCGTTCCGCATCCTTGGTTTCATACCAATTGGGATTGGGGCTACTGGCTTGTTCGGCTGCCTTTTCAAACATATTTTCAACCGCAACTCGATTGACTTCCTTCAGATAAACGCCGCCCACGATGCTTTTATAATAGACAGTGAGTATATAAGGCATTTGAAATCGCACCCAACCGTCGGGATAAGGTTCAATGCGCCACAAGGTTTTGAACTCATTGATTTTTTGTGCAGAGACACTTTTCACCCGATACGCTCCAAATACATAATCTTTGGGACGGGTGGCAATTTCGTTGATACCGCGGGGTTCTTGAAAGCGTTTGCCCCAAAATAATAAAATTTGATCGTTGAGGGCTTCGGGATACGGTTCTAACAACCAACCAATGCCCAAATCATCTATCAAACAATAGGGATTAACTTCTTCAAAAATGTGAATATGATAGCAACGCGGGTCGCCTTGTTGACAATAATCTGTACGAAACTGTTGTTTTGCTGAACAATTCCAAGTTTCTGCATTTTTACAAATACTGCCGTCCCAACCCTTACGATGGGAGTTGATGGTGCAACCCAATCCATTGCCTGCGGTGATGTAATAAGTCATGGTGCCTACTTTCCTAATTGATTAAGTAAATTTGTGTCAATCTTTCAAGTCAACGGTTGTTTTTATTTAAGAACAATCCTTTTATATTCAAGTGATTGTGCTGATACATGGCGTTGTCAGCAGATCGAACTGAGTGCTGAGTGATAAGGGGGGTATTACCACAGATAAATAACGGCACTTATCCTATTTTATTGAAAAATAAGTAATTATTAATATAAAATAAAAATAGCTAATACCGATATTGATAAATTCTTGTGGCAAATTGCCGGTAATTATGTTAAATATGTATAGGTATTACACGAGAAAAACGGCGCGCCCAGATGCAGCATTCCAAAGTGTAAAGCATTTGAACGCTACTTAGTTTATAATTATACCTCATAACCTAATGTGCAACACCTTATTTCATGTTAAAATATGTTTTATTCGTTGCGAGAATTTGAGGTAACTTGATGATAATATTGAATCATTCTGGCACTGAGACAAAAATAATTATCGCCAAAACAATCAAGTTACAACAATTATTTCTGAATGAATCATCAAAATTATTTAACAAATAACTGACGGTTTTCAAAGTATATTTCATTTTTGGTGATGATTACGTAGAAATTTGGTTGTGGTCGCGATCATCGTTATTTTTGAATATTCTAACATTCCAAATTCAGTCGTTACTTTGCTGATATTTTTACCCCAAAACTTCCAGTTTGATAATGGTAACTGAGTTACATTTGATCGCTGGTGAAATTGAATAATTTTTAAGTCTTCACAATTTCTATTAAAAAATTATTATGTTACAACTAAATGGAGGAGAACATGGCTGAATTATTTTCAGATGAGTGGATGAAGAAGTTCATGGAACAGTGGAATGCTGAACCGGATTTGTCCGATGCGTTGGCGAAGATCAATTTTAATTCTACCATCGGATATGGTTTTGATAAAGAAGACAAGCCGCGTGGTATTTTGGTTGTGAAGGATGGTAAGGCGGTTGATGCGGGAGTTTATGCCGATCAAGAACTGAATTGGGATTTGCGCGCCACTGAAGCCAGTTGGAAACAGTGGTTAGAAAACGGCTTAGGGATGGCGGGATTGGGGATGGCGTATGTCTCTGGTAAAATGAAGTTTAAAAAAGGCGACTATACCGCGATGATTAAAGACCCACGCATGGCAACGCCTTTTATCAAGAGTTTTACTGTGATGGGGCAAGTAAAATAATTTTTTGGTGGCAAAGACCTTGAAATAAAATATTTTTAAGGTCTTTTAGCTTTTTGATGATATTGATGGAATAATTCAACAAAAGCTTTTTTAAGATTCTGTTGATTATTCCTGAATATATCATGATGATTCACCAACTCAGGAACTCACTCAACCTGTCCTATTTTCTAAAATCCGACGGGCTTGAATACCTTAAAAATAGTTTTTATCCTAGGCAACGCGACACGACCCTAATTTTTTGCACGAGTTAACCACAAAATTTTGAATGAATGATTTTAACAATACTATCCCTTTTTAAAATTTAAAATTGCGATAGAATGCTGTGAAACTTAAAAACGCCCACAAGCGCAGAAGCAGTCCCTGTTAGCGTAACATCTGTGTGGTGGATGATTGCTCTTATAACCATTTTTTAGTATTGGTATCTATATGCTTAGACACGTCATTAAAATATTATCTATCGCAGGTATGTGTCATTGTTTACCCGCATTGGCTGAAACGGCAACGTTTGTAGTTGAAGAACTGGCTATCGGCTCAACCATCACGCTCGGCGGCACCGTCGTTCCCTACAAAGAAGTGACACTCACCGCCCAAATGCCCGGTCGAGTGGAGAGTATTGCGGGTGAAGAAGGCGAACACTTTGCCAAAGATACGGTGTTAGTCAAAATTGATGATGCAGAATTGTTGGCAAAACGACGTGCCGCGTATGCTGAAATGATGAATGCTGATGCCGCGTTACGCAATGCGGGAGTGCAGTATTCACGGGAATTGTGGTCACCAGACTCCATGTCGCGAGCTTCCGGATTTGGCTTACCTAATTTATTCGACCAATATTTTTCAAAACCGGCGGGCGATGTTTTAGGGCAAGGCGATTCTCAAGTCGAGCGGCGGGCTCAGTTGCACAATTTCGGTACCCAAATCGAACAAGCCCGTAATGCCTTGATGCGAGCCCAATCTCAAATTGAACAAATTGATACCAAAATCCGTGATGCCCGCAGTAAAGCTCCATTTGATGGTGTCATCCTTAATAAATTAGCTGAGGTGGGAGATACGGTACAACCAGGGATGCCACTGATCAAGTTCGCCGATATGAAATACTTGCAAGTCGAAGTTGATATTCCCGCGCGTCTCGTCACGGGAGTCAAGGTAGGTGACAAAATGCCAGCAAAATTAGATGTGTCTGATACTCCTATAGAAGTACGAGTGGCGCAGATTTTTCCTATGGCGGATCCGCAACGTCACACCGTCAAGGTTAAATGTGATCTCCCTGTGGGAACGCGTACCGGACCGGGACAATATGCCCAAATCGAAATTAAAGACATGAACGCGACCACGCAAAATCTCCCGGTTATCCCCCGAAGCTCACTGATTTGGCGCGGCAGTTTACCCGGCGTTTATGTGCGTAAAGAGGATAAACGAGAATTACGCTTGATTCGTCTAGGACGAGATATTGATGATAAAAATGTGAGTGTATTGAGCGGTTTGAAGCCTGGCGATGTGATTGAAGTGAATCCCAATCCCGGTGCTACGTCAGGACACTTGAATTAAAAAATACCCGAAGTTACGCAGTGACTCACTTGTCGAATTGTGCAGGGGAATCAACTGATAAAATCGGATGTGACATTTGTAACTTCAACCTATTCAACCACTTTTAGCGTTTCTCGTTACCTGACTATGACCGAACCACAGAAACCCAACAGTCCCACCGTTCCCACGAATTTGGGGATTGCCGGACAAATGGCAAAAGATTTTATTCATTCGCCACTTTCCCCACTGTTATTTATCGCAATGCTTTTTATGGGTGTGTTAGGGTTGCTTTTCACCCCACGCCAAGAAGACCCGCAAATTTCTGTCCCCATGGTGGATATTTTTGTGCAATATCCGGGGGCATCTTCCCAGCAAGTTGCCAGTCTCGCCATCGATCCCCTGCAACGCATCATGAGTGAAATTCCCGGTGTGGAACACGTTTACTCAATTTCTGAACGCGGGCAGGGCATGGTGACAGTGCAATTTTATGTCGGGCAACAACTTGAATTTTCAGTGCTCAAGGTGCACGATAAAATTCAAGCCAACATGGATAAAATCCCGTATGGAGTAATGCCGCCGTTGGTGAAACCGAAGGGAATTGATGATGTTGCAGTGGTCAATTTAACCTTGTGGTCAGAAGATTTAGACGACAGCGCGTTGCGTATTCTCGCCCTAGACGTATTACAAAATCTCAAGGAAATTCCCAACACCGGACAAAGTTTTATCGTTGGCGGACGGGCGGAACAAGTGCGAGTCGAAATTATTCCAGAGCGACTTTCTGGTTTTGGCATCAGCATGGCACAGATAGCGCAGACCATTCAAACTGCAAACAGTGAACGCAATGCCGGTTATGTAGAATCTGCCGATGCGCATTTCAATGTTTATACAGGAAATTTTCTGCGTAATGCCAGCGATATTGGGCAACTGGTGGTAGGTGTTTATAAAAATTCGCCAGTTTACGTGCGAGATGTAGCAACGGTGACACAGGGACCGGAAGAAACGCGGCAAATTGTCAATTATTTTTCCGGAGCAGCTTATGGTTATGAAGCCCACAAACACGACGATCCCGCCCATGCCGCGCCAAAACCTAAATCTATCAATGGGATGCCCGCGGTCACAATTGCGGTGGCGAAAAAAATTCGTACCAATGGTGTGAGTGTCGCAAATGACGTATTGGCACAAGTGGAAAAACTCAAGGGACGGTTAATTCCTGACAATGTGCATGTTGAAGTGACGCGCAACTATGGGCAATCGGCAAATGATAAAGTCAATGATTTAATTAAAAAGCTATTCATTGCCACTGGTGCCGTCACAATTCTGGTCTGGTTCAGTTTGGGAATACGTCCCGCGGTTGTAGTCACCTTGGTGATTCCAGTGGTGATCTTACTGACAGTATTTTCTGCATGGATTATGGGTTTTACCATTGACCGGGTGAGTTTATTCGCCCTGATTTTTTCCATTGGTATCTTGGTCGATGATGCCATTGTCGTTATCGAAAATATTTATCGACGTTGGCTCGTTGCAGGAGATATGAGCACCGAAACGGCGGTGGATGCGGTGCGCGAGGTGGGCAATCCGACTATTTTAGCGACATTTACAGTAGTAGCGGCATTGTTACCGATGGGCTTCGTGTCTGGCATGATGGGCCCCTACATGGCACCAATTCCCGCGCTGGGTTCAGTGGCAATGGTATTTTCCCTGTTTGCCGCGTTTATTTTTACTCCTTGGTTTACCATGCGCTTAAAACCAACCATGGAAGCCTTGCAACGCGCCGAAGAAAAAGAACATGCCGGCAATGAAAAATTAGAACGCTTTTATCGCCGCATTTTGCCGCCCTTGTTTAACAATCGTATCAAGGGAATGGCATTCTTAATCGGTTTAATTGTCGCATTTTTCCTCGCATGTTTGATGTTTTATACCACCGCAGTCGAAGTAAAAATGTTGCCGCTGGACAATAAACCAGAATTCAATATTTTCATCGACATGCCCGAAGGTACTGCCTTGCCGGCGACCGCCAATTTAACCTATCAACTGGTGGAAAAAATCCGCGCCATTCCTGAAGTCACCGCGGTGCAAACCTACGTGGGAACATCGCAACCATTTGATTTTAACGGAATGGTGCGTCATTATTACGTGCGTTCGCAACCGTGGCACGCCGATATTCACGTTCAATTGACCGATAAACACGACCGAGCCCGCAGCAGCCACGATATTGCCATAGAAACAAGAGGATTGTTAAAAGAATTGGTTGCCGCCAGCAAAACACAAGCAAAAATTACCGTTGTCGAAATGCCGCCCGGTCCGCCAGTGTTGCAAGCGGTGGTGGCAGAAGTTTACGGGCCCGATGACAAGACTCGGCGCGCGGTGGCAGAAAAAATGACGGGATTTTTTGAACAAGCCAAAATTTTGGATGATGTCGATAATTACATCGCAAATCCTTATAATATTTGGAAATTTGAAGTCGATTCAGAAAAAGCAGTGCGTAAAGGTATTGCTATTGACATGATTAATCAAAATCTGACGATGGCATTGGGCGGATTTAAAGTGGGAGATATCAAACAGGGTACCCATCATGAACCGACCTATATTGTGCTGCAAGTACCGCTAGAAATTCGGGCGCAATTGTCACGATTGTATGATTTGCCGATTCCCACACAACGCGGCGAGACGGTACCCTTGGCGGAACTAGGTAAATTTGTGCAAATTCCGCAAGACCCATTGATTTTCCAAAAAGATTTGCGTCCGGTTGAATTTATTGTTGGGGATTCGGTGGGAATTCACACTTCCGGCTTGAATTATCGCTTGGGCGCGCCGATTTATGGCATGTTGGAAATTGAAGAAATGCTGAAAACTTACACCACACCTGATAAAATTAATCTGAGTCAAAGTGATTGTTTTACCGTATTGGGCATCATTCCCTTGTGTAATCGCTACTTGGGACCGCCTCCGATTGGGCAATCCGGGATTGAATGGACGGGCGAATGGACGGTGACTTATGAAACTTTTCGTGATATGGGTTTGGCATTTGCCGCGGCATTGGTGCTCATTTACATTCTCGTGGTCTGGCTGTTTGGTAATTTTATCGTACCTGCGGTGATTATGACTCCGATACCGTTGACTTTATTGGGAATTATTCCCGGACACTGGTTATTGAACGCGCCATTTACTGCGACTTCGATGATTGGCTGGATTGCATTGGCGGGAATTATCGTGCGTAATTCTATCTTATTGGTCGATTATTCCATTCACGAATTGCAAAAGGGCACCCACATTAATGATGCAGTGATTTTGGCGTGTAAAACCCGGACCCGTCCGATTTTGATTACTGCATTAGCGTTGGTGGCGGGATCGAGCGTGATTTTGGCTGATCCAATTTTCCAAGGCATGGCGATTTCGCTGTTGTTTGGCGTGTTGGTATCCACCATTTTGACATTGATTGTGATTCCATTGGGTTGCATCAGCATTGGACCGAAAGTGATGTGTGCCACTTTGCCTGAATCCACGCTTCCCGATTCTCAGCTTCCTGATTCTCATAAAATTCAACGTGTGGCTCAAGAGGAATATCGTGTGCCACTGTGGTTGCGGATTTGGAGCGGCTTAATCAACATGATTGTGTTTGTCGTCAATATTGCTACCATGTTGTTTTATATTGGGCGCGCCGTTTTGATGATCATTGGCAGTGTTTTGAGTGGCATCTGGCATCGGTTTTTTCCAGAGAAACCTCAGACAGTTACCCGACCTATGCCACCAAGTTCTGCGCCGCCACCTGCTCCCACGCCGGAAGCCGTGCAACCCATGACTCCGCCAACGAAGGCAACAGAGCCAACGAAAAAAGTGACAGAACCAACGACGAAGGCAACAGAATCAACAAAGGCAACAGAATCAGGCACAACATCTTCTCAGTCAACAGATACATCTCAGGCAGTTGCGGATGAAGAATTGGCAGAAGATGATGGCGAAGGAACTTTACAACCATCTGATTCTTCTGAAATTAGCCCGCGTTCTCGCAGAAGACGTTCGCCACAACCACGGCGCGGCATTCGGTTGAAACAGAATTTACCCAAGTCTGACAATACGAAGGATGTGGATAAGCCGGAGGATAAGCCCAAAGATGATAAATCATCTGAATCTTAGTTCATCTAATTAACGTAATTTACACTATCCATTCAGTCAACCCTGTCTGAACTGTAATTCGCATAATTTACATAACTCGTTAGACTAATTAGAGAAATTATGAAAATTATGGTTCAGACCAGTCTTATTGCCACCATTCACCACACCCCTCATGAATAAAGCCTATATTTTACCCTCGTTACAAAATTTTTCTGATAAAACAAACACCTTAACTGCTGAAAATTTACAATGTATTCGTGACGATAGAATTTTGTTTGAAGGGCTAAATTTCACATTGCGAACTGGGGAAGTTTTGCAAATTGAAGGACGCAATGGCAGTGGTAAAACCAGTTTACTGCGCATTTTATGTGGCTTGACCTTGCCCACAGAAGGAACAGTGTTGTGGAAAAACCAAGATATTCAAACTACTCGAACTGAATTTTGTGCAGAATTGAGCTATATCGGACACGTTCCCGGCATCAAACAAGAATTGACTCCATTAGAAAATCTCGCGATCACTCAAGCATTGGGCGCGCAAACAACGGCAATTCCTCGCACTGAAGCATTGTCTATTGTGGGATTGTACGGGTTTGAAGACGTGCCTACACGCAATTTATCGGCGGGGCAACAACGGCGGGTGGCTTTGGCGCGGCTGTTAATCCACCATACGCCCTTGTGGATTTTAGACGAACCGTTCACTGCGTTGGATAAAACTGCAATTGCGATGGTCGAAGCGTTGTTGGACGCTCATGCGCGGCGCGGTGGAATGGTGGTGGTCACTTCGCATCATCACATCAACTGTGAATATGCCAAATGCTTACATCTCACTGAATTTTCAGAATAACTACGCCTCAATCCACTGGTAAATTTCCAAATTCGCCGGATCGGTGCGACAACAGCCTTTATTACAAGCAACTCCTTGAATATGACGTACTTTTCCCTTGCGTACCCAATGATCCAACATCCCGCGCACCACCTCCGGTTCCGTGTCAAAATGATAGGCAATATCCATGACTGGAACTTGGGGACGTTGTTGCAAATATTCTTTCAATTCAACCAAGCGCATCATCACTTCCCTCGCTAAAAAAGGTGAACATAAAAATCCGGTTTGAATCGGTGCACCGCATTTTTACGTTCACAAAGGACGACCCCGTGTAAATTCTTGTAAACTAACGACTTCATAGTGTGAACCCGTGTCCAGCAACTGCCAGACATAATGCAACGATTCCCGTCACAATAATGGATGAGCAATATCCATGACCGGAACTTGAGGACGTTGCTGCAAATATTCTCTCAATTCAACCAAGCGCATCATCACTTCCCTCGCTAAAAAAGGTGAACATAAAAATCCGGTTTGAATCGGTGCACCGCATTTTTACGTTCACAAAGGACGACCCCGTGTAAATTCTTGTAAACTAACGACTTCATAGTGTGAACCCGTGTCCAGCAACTGCCAGACATAATGCAACGATTCCCGTCACAATAATGTAGGCACTCAGCCATTTTTCCATTTTAATCAACATATTAATGTTTCACCTCTTTGCAATGTGCCGCTTGAGGACACAAACCGCATTTATCCAAGCAACGGGTCAAATCACCCATGCTACGTTTGCAGGCAATGAACGGAACGTTTTGTTCTTTCGCCAGTTTTCTGAAATTTGACATCACGTTATGCCCCACAAAATCGGTGAAGAGAATAATCGCACTCGGATTCAATTTATTCACCGCCGAGCCGTTTTGCATCTTGGGTTGCCGACCCGTGATGTGCTTATAATCCGCTAAACCACGCTCTTTCAGCACTTGTTCAATATTTCCTAGTCGATCTGCGCCAACAACGAGTAACATAGTGTACTCCTTTTTCGATGAGTCATGAATGAGAATTATTATCATTTACAGCCAACCTGTCAAGTCCATTGAGTGATATATCAGTAATCATTAATATAATGAACCGCTTACCAATGCAATGTTTTCATTTCTCGTCAGACATGATAACAAAATGAGGGCTCAAAATTGATTATCAAGGGGGGACAGAAAAACCAGATAATCATTTGAAATTGTAGCTTGATCAGATGACTGTCACATGAATCAATTGCTATCTATTTGAATTTAATCGAGATTAATGATAAATATAATGATAGAGAATTTAATGCAAATTGAATACCACCAACGAATGATTAACGCGGTTTGCCGGTGTACTGGGTCATAAAAGTGTCGATATTTTATTGCGTTGCAACAATGATATGGGATTTGCATGACCGTTTATCGGATAGGAAAGACATCTTGTCAGCGTTGACGCACCATTTTTTTATAATAAATTGATTAATCAAGTAATCTTGTTTAATATTTTTTTTATACAACGATAAAATAAACTTCAGATCAACATCCCGTTAATGATTAATCGAAAATGATTAATCGAAATAAATGCAATGGTTCAGATAGGTTGCCATGATTGTTTTTAAAATCAGTTTGTTAGCAATGTCGATTTCATTCTTTAACTCGCTGAAATTGAACTAAAATTTTAAAATTGTCTAAACAATTGGAAATATTAGGTTGTGACAAATACAAGTTTTCAAATCCGCGTTTTTGCGATATGCTATGGTGTTCCTAAATCGTTTATAGATTTGCGGATAGACAACCACTGTTGTACAATTGGGTTAAATTGACAAAGTATTTAAAGTACCGGATTAAGCCATGTTATTAGCCCACAAGATTGAATTAAGACCCACAGAGGAGCAAAAAGAATACCTCAATAAGGCTTGTGGTAC
>DYNO01000219.1 GCA_020721025.1 Thiomargarita sp.
TTGATGACGAGAAGAGAAACTGAGCGAAATAACTTGGTTTCTCTTTTTTTATGGATTATCTTTCCTCATTTACCTGTATGTTTTATAGCGAATACTACGTGAGATGTAAAAAAGTTTCTTTCGTAAATTCAAGATATTATAGATTTCAAAGATCATCGCTATCTTGAACAATTCATTGAATCACAAGCAAATTACATTTTTCATGGGATTCACGCAGTCGAACTCGCGCCCTGTTGAAACATCTGAAGTTAGACGTTATGATAGGCGAAATAGCAATTTTTTCGAGTCAGCGTCCCCGTAAGCATTATTAAATGTCGCTGATTTGGATAAAATCCAATCCACCTAATTTTTTCATTGTTCATCATTCATTTTACGAGGTGCTTTTTATGTCTTTATTCTCAGATAAAAACTCATCAACCACAGTTGCTTTTGGAAACAAAGACACGTATGGAAACTCAGAAGTCGCATCCCCCGTGTTTGGAAGTTCAGAAGCCGCAACGCCTTCAAGTGTGGAAGTCAACAAGTTAATTCGTAATACTTACATGTTGTTGTCAATGACCTTGTTATTCACTGCAATCACTGCGGGAGTATCCATGTTGCTGCGTTTGCCACACCCCGGCATCATCCTCACGTTGGTGGGCTATTTTGGCTTATTGTTCCTAACCAACACATTACGCAACAGTGCATGGGGCATTGTCTCAATTTTTGCCCTGACGGGATTCATGGGACTGACGTTAGGACCGATTATCGGTGCTTATTTGACGATGTTTAGCAACGGAGCGCAATTAGTGATGATGGCATTTGGCTCAACGGCTACGATCTTCTTGGGTTTATCGGCGTATGCCCTAACTACCCGTAAAGATTTCAGTTTCATGGGCGCGTTCCTCATGACGGGTATCTTGGTGGCTTTTTTAGCGGGCTTGGGCGCGGTGATTTTCCAAATTCCCGGCTTGATGTTGGCGGTATCTGCCATGTTTGTATTACTGATGTCGGGATTAATCCTGTATCAAACCAGCGACATGGTACACGGACGTGAAACCAACTACATCATGGCAACAGTGACTTTGTATGTCAGCATTTATAACTTGTTTACCAGTTTGTTGCAAATATTTGGCGTATTAGGCGGCGAAGAATAATCGAAGTAGGCTACGATGGTATGACGCAACACCATGATTTTAAATCATCCGTTGTCAGACCATTCGTAGCTTATCCTGCCGAAATATTCACAGCAATGTAAAATCAACTTCTTCATACAACTCATTCATCGCAACCGAATGATCTAAACTGGCAAAATCAACCTGCGCCGCTTGCCCAGAAAAACTGAACAATTCCCAACGTTGCTGCACATTTTTACGAAAAATATCAACGTGATATTCCGATTGAGCAATCAGAACATATTCTTCTAAACTTGCCAATTGGCGATAATATTCAAATTTCTTACCGCGATCATAACCTTCAGTGCTGGCAGATAACACTTCAATGATTAATTTTGGATGTTGTTTCGTGTAATTACTTTTTAAATCATCAGGATGACAAGTGACCATGACATCAGGATAAAAATATTTGCTGTCGTCAATTTGAGCTTTCATTTCGCCAAGATAAATGCTGCAACCTGAACCACGTAGTTTATTTTTAAGCAACGCAGCGATATTCAAAGAAATTCTCGCATGGGCATCACTCCCACCTGCCATTGCATAAACTTCACCGTCAATATATTCGTGTCGAATTTCAGAGGTTTGCTCACCGAGTAAATATTCTTGAGGCGTGAGTATTAATTTTTGTGCTGTCGCGGGGTGCATGAGTCCGATTCTCTTTAATAATCATTCAGTTGGATAATTTCGTATCAACGTCAAATCAATTTCTTCATACCATTCGCTGATTTCGTGTCCTTGCTATCGTCGCATGTTCAACGGATTGAATGAATGAAACGGTAAAAAAACAAAACTGTAAAAATAAAACTGTAGAATTGCTTCCAAACGAAAAGTTATGCAGTTCAAATCTCATCTTTAACGAGTCTTGAAGTTTAACCTAATTTTACTCGTAAAGTTGGCGCGTGTGAGCAAGGAACGCCCTGTTTTATTTGAACAACTTATCATCATTCTATTTTAGTGAAATCTGAACTGCATCACTTTATCCTCTTAAATTTGAATCCAGTGGAGTTATTTTATGAGTAGCAAGGTATTTAAAGATCGTGTCTTCCCTAAACACATTTCTGATCTGATGGGCTTGATGCACATGATGGTATTTGAGGGCACTGACGGCGCGGAACGCTGGGATACCTTCCTGACCAATCAGCAGAAGGAATGCGTTGCATTGGGATTGGCGCAATATTATCAATGTGAACATTGCATTGAACACCATACCAAGGTCTTATGTCGTTTAAGTAACGTTGAGCAAGAAGAGTTGTCAAAAAACATGAATTCCATCACCCTTTTTCTGCGTACCGAAGTTTCTCGGATCGGTGAAAGTGAAAAAGTGCGGTGGATGCAAGCATGGCAGGAATTTGCCCTCAAAATTGCTTTGAAATGGGGAGACAAGGCGACTCCCTACTTGATTGCCCTTGCAATCGGTATGGCGCGGGATGATGAATTTCTCATTCAATTTTGTGGGCGGGAAGTTAAGAAGATTTTTGATGAAGACGGCGTTAATTCCCGTTCCGTAATCGGCGAATTGGAATCAGTGGTGATTTTTATGAAAGCCGCCGCCTCGAAAAATCGGATTGTTCCCAAAGTTGAACAAATTTTCACTCCCTAATTTCACCTAAAAAGAGCATTCAAAACCTGTCAGGTTTCAACAAATCCGACAGGTTCAGATGAGCTTTTTATCGTTCCCCAGCAATTGACCATCGTTCGGACAGTTTTTTATTATTCTTTTTGAAATCAATGGGTTGAAAACACTCGTTCGATGAACCAACACATTGAAATCTAAAGTAATTTTACAATTGTCCAAACTGTTGTAAGATAACACTTTCAAACTGACTGAATGGTTGATGCAAAAATCCTATACTTGAGAATCAATTGAGATATCTCAATAAAATCAACTCATTCATACTGCAACTGCGTTATTCCTACAGATAAAAATTTATGGAAAGCAAACTTGAAAGTTCAATGACTCGCCGCGATTTTCTTAAAACCACAGGAACATTGGCTGTTGGCGCGCTGACAGCGGGTTATGGTCCCTACATTCATGCGGAAGATAAGGTGACTTTGCGCGTCCTCGGCACCCATGTCACCCTACAAACTGAATTATGTCAACGAGCTGAACAAGAATTAGGGATCAAACTGGTGTTTGAACCACGCGGTGATGCGGAATTACTCGAACGGGGACAGCATAATCCGGATTCATTTGATATTTATGAACATTGGTCAGATGCAATTAATTTGCTATGGAAATCAAAATCCATCCAACCGATTGACACAAAACGCCTAACCTATTGGAATGAAATTAATAATCTCACCAAGACGGGCAAAATATCTCCCAACGCAAAAATTGGTGTAGGCGATGCGCCGGTAAAAATCATTCATATTCAAGAAGATGGTTCGCTCGGAACGACGGAAACTGGGAAAATTAGTTTTATGCCCTACGTTCATAATGTCGATGCGTTTGGCTATAACACGAAAATCATTCCCAAAGCGAAGGCGTATGAAGAAGAAAGTTGGGGTTGGCTCTTAGATGAACCTTGGAAAGGTAAGGTAACTTTGGTCAATGCGCCCACAATTGCTGTATTCGATCTCGCTCTCGCCGCGCAAGCCAAGGGTTTGATGACATTTAAAGATATCGGTAACATGACTCGACAAGAAATTGATAAATTGTTCGATATCGTGCTCAAGATGAAGGAACAGGGACATTTTTGTAGTTTGTGGAACTCGGTGCCTGAATCGGTTGAATTTTTTAAACAGGGCGAAGCAGTTATCGGTAGCATGTTCTCTCCCGCAATTGCGTCATTAAATGGCGAGGGTATGGCAGTGGAATATGCTGCTCCAAAGGAAGGATATCGGGCTTGGTATGGGGTGATGTGTTTGTCTGCAAAAACCAAGGGACGTGAACAAGATGCCGCTTATGAATACATGAACTGGTGGCTTTCTGGCTGGGCGGGTGCATTTATTTCACGACAGGGGTATTACATTTCAAATGCTTCGCGCTCAAAACAACACATGAGTGAAGCAGAATGGGCATATTGGTACGAAGGAAAACCAGCGACTGAGGATTTGCGCGGCACGGATGGCAATGTTTCAGTGCGTAAGGGCGAAGTTCGCAATGGGGGCTCGTATGAACAACGTTTTAGTAATATTCATGTCTGGAATACTGTGATGCCTGAGTACGATTACAGCGTGCAGCGGTGGAATGAATTTTTGTTTGCGTAGCCCGATATTCGGTATTTGGTCACGATAGTCTGTTTTTACCAGTAATTCTCTTTTTTTAAACTTTTAATCTGCGATAATTCAATGTGTTGTAAAGCATTACGAGGATGTTAAGATAAATTTTAAATTGAGAACTTCTCGTTCCGATGCTCCGCGTTGGAATGCAGCCCAGACGCTCCAGCGTCACGCGTGATGATTTTTAACTGATTGCTTTTTATCATCTTGATGAAAAATTGTTGCTCCGTTGAAGTGGAAAGCGAAATACAGATGGTTGAACTCATCAGATTTGAACCGGTGACGCGGAGCGTCTGGGCTGCATTCCAACGCGGAGCAT
>DYNO01000220.1 GCA_020721025.1 Thiomargarita sp.
AAGTCTTTTTTCGAGAAAAGCTGTTGTTTTTGTTCCGGCGTTAATTTTTCAAAAAAGGGATTTTCCGCCAATCGTTGCCTTGCTTGTTCCACAGAAATTGCATCTTTTTCGCTAAAAAGCCACACATTGAAATTATCCCATGTCCGCCATACACTTGCAGCGATAATTAATAACGATATTGGAATTATCGCAAGCAATAGCAGTGGCAAAAATAAGAAAAATGAGATATTATGTTGGAAAATGACTTTTTCGGTGAAATAAGTTGAGTCAATAGTTTTAATGGTCACTTTGACGTAAGTTGTGGTCGTCGCAAAATGAATGTCATTAAACAGTAAAGTGTTCATTGTTTAGCCTGATGAAACAATAAATTTTGTCACTATGAACAGTTTCAAATCCTTTTGACTCATAGTAATTTATCAAGCCATCCACTGGATCATTCAATCTTAATTCTAAGATATTGCGAATTGTAGCATAACGGTGTGTCGTGGTAAGCACAATGTCTAAAACGTGTCCTTTCAACGGATGCTTAATGTCCTTTCAACGGATGCTTAATGTCCTTTCAACGGATGCTTAATGATGGGCGAACCTTCTACATAGTCTATTGAAATATAACTGTTGTTTTTCTCAATTCCTCCCAAGCCTAAACCACACAATTCTTGATTTACATAAATTGCAATATCTACCATATTTTGTTTGCAATATTTAAATCTTTTATGGCAGTAATCTTTCCAAAGTAGAGCCCAATCCCAACCACCATCTGGTTTTTTTCGTGGATTAGAAATAGTTTTCCAGTTCTCACTCCATTGTTTGATTGCTTCTTTCTCTATTCCAATTATGAGTA
The DNA here is from genome assembly GCA_020721025.1 of Thiomargarita sp. Lineage (GTDB taxonomy): Bacteria > Pseudomonadota > Gammaproteobacteria > Beggiatoales > Beggiatoaceae > DYNO01. Next base: position 842 of record DYNO01000220.1, read on the forward strand.
TATCCTTCTGTAAAACTTTTGAAAAATGTTGTGAAACTTCTTCAAATACGACAGTTTTAGAATCCATAGAATGCCCTTGATTTCATCTTGTCAGGTTATCATACATCACTTACATTAAAACTGCAAGGATGTATGACAATGTGACTTAACTAGGCATACGTCGGTGCAAAGGCTTTTTGAGGGTTCTCGATGGGCCCGTTGCCGCTCCAATAGGGCGATAATTTACGCAACTGAGCGATGATCGGTGGGACAGCTTGAATAACTTGCTCAATTTCTGCCATCGTGTTGTAGCGAGAAATTGAAAAGCGTATCGTGCCATGCGCTGCGGTGTAGGGAATCCCCATTGCTTTCATCACATGTGACGGTTCCAACGAGCCCGAAGTACACGCCGAACCACTGGAGGCGGCAATGCCCATCTTGTTCAGCAATAATAAAATGCCTTCCCCTTCGACATATTCAAACGCAATATTTGCAGTGTTGGGCAAACGATTTTCCACATCACCGGTCACGAAACTGTTAGGCACGGCGGCTAAAATGCCCTGTTCTAACCGATCTCGCATCGCTTTCACTTCAGTATTTTCAACCACTAAATGCGCGCCCGCCAATTCCGCCGCCACGCCCAGACCCACAATCGACGCGCTATTTTCTGTGCCTGCCCGCCGTCCTCGCTCTTGATGTCCACCCCGTAACAATGGACGAAATTTAACGCCACGCCGTAAATAGAGAACGCCGACACCTTTGGGCGCGTGCAATTTGTGACCTGATACCGAGAGCATGTCAATTTTAGTGGATTTTAAATCAATAGGCACTTTGCCCACCGCCTGCACCGCATCGGTATGAAATAACACGCCTTTCGCATGAGCCATTTCTGCCATTTTTTCGACTGGGAACAGCGTACCGGTTTCATTATTCGCCCACATCACCGAGACAATCGCAACTTTATCGTCAAGCAATTCTTCATATTCATCAAGATCGAGCCGACCTTTTTCATCGACGTGCAACTTGTGAATTTTGTAACCTTCTTTTTGTAAATATTCGCATAAATTCAAAATGGCAGGGTGTTCGACGACCGTAGTGATGATTTCTTTGCGTTCCGGATAGGCTTTGATTGCCGATAAAATGGCGGTAGAATCCGATTCTGTGCCGCAGGAGGTGAAAATAATCTCTGAATCGTGTTCCCCCCCAATAACGCTTGCACTTGCGAACGGGCTTGTTTCAACGCAAAACCGACCTTGTTGCCAAAACTGTGCATCGACGAGGGATTACCAAATTGTTCGGTAAAAAACGGTAACATTGCTTGCACCACTCCCGGCGCGACCATCGTCGTTGCATTATTATCTAAATAAATATCCATTTACGCCTCCATCGCTTCACGCAAGTGTGCAGGTAACACGCGAATCGGTTCGCCAATTTCTTCCGTCAATTTTTGCTGAATTCCGCCCAAAGTCGCTTGTTCCATCATACACCCCGCACATGCCCCAGTTAAATTGACATAAACAATTTTACCATCAATATCAACAACTTCAATATCACCTTTGTCGCGTTGCAATTGCGGGCGGATCGATTCGATCACCATTTCGATGCGCTTGATTCGTTGTAAATTGGTCATTGCATAAGGTTTGGCAGGGGTGACGGGAACGGCAGGTTCGGTATGCGTGAATTTTTCGCCGTGTTCAGCCATCACTTTTGCTAAAATTTCTTCAATTCCCTCGTGACATGAGGAGCAGCCACCGCCGGCCTTGGTGTAATTGGTGACTTCTTCTAACGTTTTTAGCCCATTTTCTCGCACCGTGCGTTCAATCATCGCCGCGTCAATCCCAAAACATTTGCAAATCAAGCTGCCTTCTTCGTGATCATCAACCCACACTTCACCGCGAAAATTGGCAATCGCCGCGTGGAGAGCTTCGCGTCCCATGACAGAACAGTGCATTTTTTCCGGAGGCAATCCGCCTAAAAATTCAGCGATGTCTTGATTGGTAATTTTAAGCACTTCCTCGACGTGTTTACCCTTGACCATTTCTGTGAGCGCGGACGATGAGGCAATCGCAGAACCACAGCCAAACGTTTGAAATCCAGCTTCGAGAATGGTTTGAGTGTCGGGATCAATTTTGAGTGTCAATCGCAGCGCATCGCCACAGGTAATCGAGCCAACTTCACCGACCGCATTGGCATCTGGCACCGCACCTGCATTTTTAGGATTGAAAAAATGTTCTTTAACCTGTTCTGAATAATCCCACATGAATTATTTGCTCATGTTGTCTGGTTGTCTGAACCGTAATTTTCTTAATTTCCACAACCAACTGATTGATTATGTTAATTATGCTAATTAGGAAAATTAAGGTTCAGACAACTCAAGCAAACATTATGCCATTAACAAGATTTTGTTTTACATCAATTTATTTTACATGATGGCGGTGATACACCTGTCTCCTGAGTAAATTTGTCGTGAAGCTCACAATGCGTTTTTGATTCAAATCTGTATAAAATCTGTTATGATTAGCTTTTCTGAATGGTCATGAACGTTGCGAGTATGATGAACGACGAAAAATTAATTTTCTTACATATTCCTAAAACTGCGGGAACTTCGCTGCGGGTATTGATTGAACAAGCCTATGCGCCGGAAGAATGTTTATTTTTATATTCGCAATTTGAACCTCATGTTTTAGAAGCAATTCATCAAGCCCTGCCAAAAGCAAAAGTTTTATATGGACATGTCTGTTATGGCGTGCATGAAACGTTGGGGATTTCAGCGAAATATGTGACTTTTTTACGCAATCCCATTGATCGAATTGTGTCGTTTTATAGCCACAATGCGCGTGCCCCCGGCATGATGTGGTATGCTGCAATCCAAGCGGGAATGACGTTGCGAGACATGGTGGAAAGTGGGGTCAGTGTTGAGACGAATAATCATATCACTCGGATTTTAACCAGTTATGCCCCAGCGAGTGTGTTGGATGATGATGCCGTATTGGCGCAAGCGATAGCGAATTTGCACCGGCATTTTTGTTTGGTGGGTTGTTCAGAGACTTTGGAAATCGCGGTACAGACGTTAAAAACCGCATTGCAGTGGCAAATCAATGATCTACCACGCTTAAATATCAACCCGCATCCCGTGCATCTTGACGCGGCAACATTGGCAACATTAGAAAAATTTAACCGATTGGATTTATTATTGTATAATTACGTGCAGCGACATTTTGATCCGTCCTCATTGCGAGAATGTGAAGTGGCACGTCCCGTTGTCTGAACCTTAATTTTGCGTGATGCTTGAACGGATGAAATCCCCCCAGCCCCCTTTGCAAAGGGGGAGTTACGGCAAGCATTCAAAATATTTTGAACTGTTTTAGATGTTCACCCCCTTTACCAAAGGGGGCAGGGGGGATTTCTAAATGTCAAAGCTGCGTAACATGAGTTTAGGCTCGTTAAGCGGAGTGCAAATTTAAATTTGTACTCCCTAAAATTATGGTTCAGACAAGTGGTACAATAGTTGCGAACTGTATCTTCAAGACAAAGTGTGTTATGATGTTGCGTGGTTACAACAATAATACAGGTTGTGGTATAAAAAACTCATAGTGTTGTATGTTGACAATCTGCTCACGCTTAGTTAATATTCTCATCTAAATGTTTTACGCGCGTCGAGATTTTTGTAGAAATTTGCAACTGTCGAACACAAGCGATAAAATAGGAGTCAGAATACTAATTATTTTGTAGATTGCGCTTTACAACGCTTAAGAATTCTGTCATTCTAATCCGAAGAACCGTATTTCAATAACATTTTAAAGAGGTACTTCACTATATGAAGAAGCTACATAAACTTGCCGC
>DYNO01000221.1 GCA_020721025.1 Thiomargarita sp.
AACAGGCAACTTTGACAGAACTAGAACAATGGAGTATGGAACTTTTATCCGCAACTTGCTTAGAAGATATTTTTAAAAATCAGTGAGTTTGGCTGAAAAACCGCCTTGGTTTATGAATCTTGCTATTTTCAATCCGCTTGCTTAAATTAACGTATAACATTTTGATTCAATAGGAAAATAACGCATCATGAAGATTCACGTTCGATCCACCACTCCGTTTGAAGGTCAAAAACCCGGCACCTCTGGGCTGCGTAAAAAAGTACATTCTTTCCAACAACCGCGTTATTTAGAAAATTTCGTACAGTCGATCTTTGATTCTTTAGACAATTTTCAAGGAAAAATATTGGTTGTGGGCGGTGACGGGCGTTATTACAACCAACAAGCCATACAAATCATTTTAAAAATGGCGGCAGCGAATGGATTTGGCAAGGTGTTGGTGGGGCAGAATGGGATTTTATCGACTCCAGCGGTTTCTGCCATTATTCGTAAATATCAAGCCTTTGGCGGAATCATTTTGTCTGCCAGTCACAATCCGGGCGGCAAAGACGGCGATTTTGGAATCAAGTACAATATTAGCAACGGGGGCCCCGCGCCAGAAAAACTCACCGACGCAATTTTTGCCCACACCAAAACGGTTAAGGAATATCGAATTGCTGACACTACCGATGTCGATTTAGCGCATTTGGGACAAACCCAATTGGAAGATATGCAGGTTGAAATCATTGATTCAGTGAAAGATTATGCTGAATTGATGGAGAGTTTGTTTGACTTTCCGCTCATTCGCAAGATGTTTGAAAGCGGGGCTTGTAAAATGCGTTTTGACGCGATGCACGCAGTCACGGGCCCTTACGCCAAAGAAATTTTAGAAAATCGCCTCAATGCCGGAGCCGGTACCGTGTTGAATGGCACGCCGTTAGAGGATTTTGGGCAAGGACATCCCGACCCAAATTTAACTTATGCCCCAGAATTGGTCAATTTGCTGTATCACGACCCAGAATTAAATTTTGGTGCGGCTTCCGATGGAGATGGCGACCGCAATATGATTTTAGGACAGCAGTTTTTTGTCACTCCTTCCGATAGTTTGGCAGTTTTGGCGGCGAATGCACATCTTGTATCTGGATATTCAACGGGTTTGAAAGGGGTGGCACGCTCAATGCCTACCAGCATGGCGGTGGATAAAGTCGCTGAAAAACTGAATATTTCCTGTTATGAAACGCCGACCGGTTGGAAATTCTTCGGTAACTTATTGGATGCAGAGAAAATTACGCTGTGTGGCGAGGAAAGTTTTGGCACCGGTTCTAATCATGTTCGCGAAAAAGATGGTCTGTGGGCGGTATTGTTTTGGTTGAATATTTTGGCAGTGCGACAATTACCGGTGGCAGAAATTGTACGGGAACATTGGAAAACGTTTGGACGCAATTTTTATACTCGGCATGACTATGAAAACATTGAACTCCATGGTGCGAATGATCTGATTCACCATCTGCGTGATCAAATTAAATCCCTGCCCGGCAAACAATTTAAACATTATCAAGTTGTTTTCAGTGATGATTTTGAATATACTGATTCCATTGATGGCAGTGTGAGCAAGGCGCAGGGTGTGCGAGTGGGATTTAGCGACAGTTCTCGAATTGTATATCGTTTGTCAGGGACGGGAACGGAAGGGGCGACGTTACGGGTGTATGTCGAATCTTTTGAACCTGATCCGGAAAAACATCATTTAGATGCGCAAGTTGCATTGCACGATTTGATTGAAATTGCAGATCAGATCGCCGGCATCAAACGGTTTACGAAACGAGAACAACCTTCAGTCATCACCTGAGATTTGTTGAAGTGGATGATGACCTAAATTTTTCATTTTCAGTGAGTTGCGTTGAGTTTTATGCTAAAATTGCTGAAAATCGCCGGTTTTGCTATAAATTAGGAGTCAACGGTCTGAATCTTAACTTTCATGGCGCGCATTTTCAAAATTAAGCCAATGAGGATTTAGACCGTAGATGATTTCAGCAAAACGTATGCACTGCCAATGCGTCATAGACTGAATTTAAACAACAAGAATGTTCAAGTTTAGCGTATAATCCACATCAATATTATTACCCTCCATTTTTGACTTAAGGAAAATGTATGCAACGTTTGATGTCTCGTTTGAGTTTGATAATGGTATTTTTCTTGTGTTCCGCCACGTTATGGGCAGTTGAGGCAACGAAGGAAGGTGCACTCAATTTCGTCAAAAGCACCGTTAATAATGCAGTGAGCGATTTGGAAGCTCAAAAAGATTCCATTCAAAACAACACTCGTGCGATTTATCCGCTGATTGATCGGGTGGTACTGCCGCATTTTGACTTTGAATTGATGGCAAAATCGGTGTTGGGACGCAGTTGGAATGATGCAACTCCCCAACAACAAGCCGCGTTTGTGAAGGAATTCAGAGCGTTATTGGTGCGTACCTATGCGGTTTCTCTGGTGGAATCGGCAGGAACTCAGGTGACAGTCAGTTACGATAACAATGTGATCTTGCGGGAAGGTAAGCGAGTGACGGCGTTAGTCCGAACAAAGGTGGCGCGCAAGGGAAAATCGACCGTTGCCATTGATTATGATATTTATTTTAATCCTAGTAAAAATACATGGCAGGTGTTCAATATCACTGCGGAAGGCGTGAGTTTGGTGACCAATTATCGCGGTCAATATGCCGACAAAATAAAAACCATTGGAATTGATGGTTTGGTTAAAGAATTGAACAACTTGAATGTGAAAGAGCAGAAGTAAGGTGATAGTACCTCACGAAATTAAAAACAGTTGGCTTATTTCAATCCATTGAATTTCTGAAATTCGGTTTGAATATTTCAAGACAATTCTTATCTTTAAAATCGTGTGGTACTGTTGCACACCTTGTGTCGAACATAGCGCGTTTTAAATTGCAAATCTATTCACTCTACCCATTTGATTTATTGAATATTTTTTAACAAACTATGAATCAATTCACGATTGACCCAAATAAAACGTGGAACTTAGTGGGTAAACTCACTTTTGCCACAGTGACCGCGTTATTTCAAGAATATCAAACCAAAATTACAACCAACCCATTGACTGTTTTGGATTTAAGTCAAGTTACGCATACCGATAGTGCGGGATTGGCATTACTAATTGAATTGCGCAGACAACATCCCACCACCCCATTTCGTCATTTACCCCCACAGATGACAACACTTGCAACGGTCAGCGGTGTGCAAAATATCCTTGTGCCACAATGAGATCGGTGCGAATATTACATTAAAATATGGAGAGTATTCATGTTATCACGGGTTGCTAAAAATATTTATTGGATGGCGCGCTACATTGAAAGAGCCGAAGACACTGCCCGCCTGATCAATGTTAACACACATTTATTGTTAGATTCGCCCCGCAGTACCTCGTTTGGTTGGGATTCTCTTATTGTCATTATGGGTAACACCGAGTTGTTTTACGCCAATTACAACGATGCCAATGAGCGCAATGTCACTAAATTTCTGATCGGCGACGAGAAAAATTTCAGTTCTATTCTCAGTTCTCTAGCCGCGGCGCGGGAAAATATGCGAACCACCCGGGATGTCATTCCGACAGAAGCGTGGGAACATTTGAACGATTTGTATTTGCAAGTTAAAAACAAGGTGTCAAGTGGAATTACTAAACGTAATCGTTATGATATTTTGAAAACTGTGATTTCCGGTAGTCAGCAATTTGTAGGGATTACAGCCGGATCGTCCAGTCGTGATGCCACTTATAATTTAATGCGAATGGGGCGATTTTTAGAACGGGCGGACATGACTTCGCGAATTTTGGATGTGCGTTCCGCTAATCTACTGATTAATCACGATAATATTTCTAATTTAGCCCCTTTTGCCCATATTCAATGGATGAGCGTACTCAAGTCGCTAACAGCGTATCAATCCTATCGGCAACATGTGCGGTTACGGGGAGTCAAGGGTGAAGATGTGTTGCGTTATTTGTTGCAAGATAATCAGTTTCCACGCGCAGTTACCTACTGTTTAAGTTTAGTGCAGCAATGTTTGGACAGTTTGCCCAAGAATGACATGCCGCTACGCAGTTTAGCTCGCCTCGAACGTCAAGTGAAAGAAGCCGATGTTCATGAATTGGTGAACGCGGGATTACATAAATTTATTGACGAATTGCAAGTGGGCTTGGCATTGGTGAATGATCATATTAACACCACTTATTTTTCGATTGATTCTGCCCCGGCAATGAAAACTGTTCAATCTCAAACCCAAAAGCAAGTTCAAAATACCGTTTAATCATCGTTTTACATTGAGGTTGTGCCAAATTTGCTGAAACTTTTGGGATATAATTGATTGGTTTTCCTGCTCACTATCCACCCTCACAAGAGACGAAAATGACAGACCAAGAATTAAAAGATTTAATCGCAAGTTTTGCCGTAACTCACGAAAAATCAGTGGCTGAAGCTGATCGCCGTTTTGCTCGTCTTGAGGCACAACTTGCTGAAACCGACGCGAAATTTGATAAACGCCTTGCTGAAACGGACGCGAAGCTCAATAAATTCTTCGCAGAAACCAATGCACAACTCGCGAGAACTGACGCACAACTTGCTAAAACTGATGCACAACTTGCCAAAACTGACGCACAACTTGCCAAAACTGACGCACAACT
>DYNO01000222.1 GCA_020721025.1 Thiomargarita sp.
GTTCAGCAGAAATGTAACAGTCGCACTTCTGATTGAGATATTCCACGATGTCATGTTCCAAATACAGGGTAACTGGTTCTAAACATAACGTCTTATAGACTTTCATCTGCTCCTCATCTAATAAACCGCAAGCGTGCAAATCCGTAGCTGTTTCGTAAATTGCTCCCAATAAACGACTTTTTTTGGCTCTTGTTTTCATGACAATTTCTTTAATTCATTTTCTTTTATCGCAATATCAAGTTCATGGTCAGAATAACTCAATAAATCGGTAGCAATCGCTTGTAAATTTAGTTGGCAACTACTTCGCCAAATCTACAATACTAAATACAGCGGATAACATAGTAATAACAATCGCACCGACCACAATCCCAAGTACCAAAATCAACAACGGTTCTGCCAATGCCACAATCCGAGCCGTTTGCTGTTTGACGTAACTATCGAAAGTTTCTGCCAAATTCTCTAAAATGGTGCTGGTACGTCCTGATTCTTCGCCCACAATGACCAATTGCGATAATAACACCGGAAAAGTGCCTGCATTCGCCAACGCCCGCCCCAAACTGGTACCGCCTCGCACTGCTTCTTCCACTTGAGCTAAACTGGTTGATAAGACATGATTATCGATCACGCCGCGCACAATATGCAAGGCTTTCAACAGTGGAATTCCCGCCGCTAACAACGCCCCCAACGTCCGACAAAACCGTGAAGATTCTGCTTGCAACATGAGACTGCCAAACATCGGTAATTTCAGCAAAAATTTATCCCGTTGCAATTGTAATTCTGGAGTTGTGCCCAATTGTCGCCACCCCGCCGCCGCGAGCACCGGTACCACAAGTAATGTCCACCAATACATTTTGAGCCAACTGCTGAAATCGAGCAACAACCGGGCAGAAGAGGGAATGGTGGCGCGCATTTCAACGAACAATTGAGCGAACTGGGGAATGACATAAATCATTAATAATAAAACACTTCCCAAGCCAGTAATCAACAAAATCATCGGATAGATCATCGCCGAGATAATGGTACGTTTTGCCTCATCCGCAGTCGAGAGAAAATTTGATAATTTCGGCAGTAAAGTTTCTAAAATCCCGCCTTCCTCGCCCGCGTGAACCATGTTGACGTACATGTGCGAAAATACATCGGGATAACGTTGCAATGCCGCCGCTAGGGTTTTTCCCTCTTTTACATCTTGGCGCAAATTGGAAACCAATTGTTTAACCGCTGCTTTTTCTGTCAAGCCTTCTAACAAAGTCAACGCTCGATCTAGGGGCACCCGTGCTTCAATCAACGTACACAAACCATTTGTAAAATCAATCATATCGCGATTGCTGATCGATTGGCGTGTAAACCCGAACAGGGGTAAATTGGTCTCGGCTTGTTGTTCAATTTTCAGTGGAATCAGTTGGCGGCTTTGCAACACACTGACTACTTCTTGTTCATTTTCAGCGTTTAACTGCCCATGAATCACATTTCCTTCGATATCACAGGCTTGATAACTGTATTGATGCACGGTTGATGACCCTTAAAAATCTTCCCAGTCACTGTCTTTATGATAAGATGTGGAATGAGAATGTTGCGAAATCATGGATTTATGGGAAGGGGCAGTCACACGAATTTTAGGCACGGGCGCAGGAGTCAACAGGGGTGTTTCTTCTTGACCTAATTGAAAAAAAGCCACTTGTCGTTTTAATTCATCAGCTTGTTCACGCATGGATTCACTGGAAGCTGCGGCTTCTTCCACCAATGCAGCATTTTGTTGCGTGGTTTCATCCATTTGCGAAATCGCTTTATTCACTTGATGAATCCCAGAAGATTGTTCTTGACTGGCAGCGGAAATTTCAGCCACAATGTCACTGACTTTTTTCACTGCAACGACAATATCTTGCAAGGTTTCGCCCGATTTATTCGCCAACTTGGTACCTTCTTCGACTTTTACCACACTGTCTTGAATTAACTTCTTGATTTCTTTCGCTGCGGTTGCACTGCGTTGCGCGAGATTACGCACTTCGGCTGCCACCACCGCAAACCCACGTCCCTGCTCCCCTGCCCGTGCTGCTTCTACGGCGGCATTCAGAGCCAACAAATTGGTTTGAAACGCAATTTCATCAATTACGCCGGTAATCTCAGCGATTTTCTTGCTACCTTTATTGATTTCGGTAATTGCATTGACCGCATTGCTGACCACTTCACTGCCCTTTTCAGCGTGACTGCGCGCACTAGCTGCCAATTGGGTCGCATGTTTGGCATTATCCGCATTTTGTTGTACGGTACTGGTCATCTGCTCCATACTCGCCGCGGTTTGTTCCAAAGCAGCCGCTTGTTGCTCAGTGCGTTGATTTAAGCTCAAATTGCCCTGCATAATTTCTTCGGCTGCGTGAGAAACCGCATTTGCCGCTTGCCTAATATTCACCATAATCTCTGTTAGGCGTTGCACGGTGGTATTCGCATCATTTTTAAGTTGTTCAAATTCACCAACATATTCATTCGTGATGGATTGAGTCAAATCGCCCTTCGCCAAGGCAGAAAAAACTCGCATCAAATCTTGTACTGCGGACTGGTTAAATTTGAGAATGTGATTCACGCCTTCGCTAAACAGTTTAAAAAATCCCGTCTTACCGTCCAAACTGATGCGCTTGCTGAAATCTGTCCGTGACGCGGCTTGAATCACTTCATTGATTTCCCGTTCCATCGCCACTTCGACCGTGCGATCTCGAAATTCTTTGACCAAACCCAAGCGTTTACCCTCATGATTAATCACAGGGGTGACAATGTAGTCTATCGCGATGTGACGCAAATTTAGACGAGCGTGTTCACTATTACTAAAATTATCCAAGATGTTATGATATTGTTGGACATCTTGAAAGAAAATCCCAATGTTCTGTCCCAATAACTTTTTCGCATCGAATTTGGGGAGTTCGGTTTTAAAATTCGCTTCTTCGCGTTGAAACAATTCTTGCGCGGCTTTGTTTAAATAGATGATATTATAATGTTCATCGGTAATTAACACATTGGTGGTCACACTGTCTAATGCTCGATTGATCCGCAAGGCTGCTTCAGCAATTTGTTTTTCGTTGGTAATTAAACTACTGAGTTGTTGCTGCATTCGATCAAACGCCATGAGCAATTTGCCCGTTTCATCATGATTATCAATCACAATGCGGTTGTCGAGTTTACCATCAGCTATCGAGTGGGCAATCGTGACGGCTTGGGTCAATTGTTTCGTCAAGCCATGAACCACTAAGAAGACAAAAAGCGTGGTTAATAACAGCAATACGATAATTAATGTGGTCGAATAGATTAACTCGTTATGGGTCTTGTTCTGAAGCAGATGAGTTTTATCAAGTAAATCGTGTAATACCCTGTCTTGCAATTGTTTGAGTAGCTCAATTTTGGCTGATTGCATTTTAAACCACTGTTCGGGATCAATCTCTGCCAAACTGCCGTTGACACCAGCTTGAAAGGCTTGTCCGCGCATCTGATAAGTTGCTACAACGACTTGAGCTTTGGTCAGTTCTTCAAATAGTTGTCGGTGTTCAGGCATCGCAACTTCAGCAAACAAAGCACGACGATATATCGCCTGTTTTGCCACCAATTCGATAAATTCTTTGTATTGCATGGGTTCAAAACGCCCCTTAAGTAGGGCTTCCATGAGCGTGGTGCGTTCCTGACCCGCTAATTCTTTGGCTTCTAGGAGGTTGATAAAACTCAATCCCAAAATGTAAATTTCACGGTGCGAACTCAAGGCAATCGCTTGTTGAATCAACGTGATGAAAAATTTGGTCATTTCGTTATAGTTTTTTGCGATTTGCAGTGCGTCAGCGTCTGGGAGCATGACTAATCGGTGTTGTTCCGAGAGGGTTTCTAACACATGAGGAATTTTGTCGATATTGCCTTGTAAATTAACACCAAAGTTAATCGCACGAAAAGTCTCAAGAAAACGATTCAATTCGTTAACCGCCTTGTTGGTATTGTTCTGTTGTTGCTGCAATTTTTCAAGCGACCCCTCAGCATGCTTTCCAACAAACATTGCACTGAGCGTCCGTTCTGTTTGCAGTTGATGTATTAACTCTGCTACTTTTGACGATACATGTACTAATTTTTCCACTTTGTTAATCTGTGCTTCCGTTTCCATTTTGTCAGTCACGTAGAAGAAAGAAAAATAGACTAACCCAATGATTGGCAACAGTAACATTAAAATAAGTTTGTATCTAATCGGCAACCGGCTCATCAATCTCATCTCATGACTCCAGATAATGAAGGTATATTTTAGAAACCTTACTTCCAGCTTTAAAATTTAAGATAATTTTAGGAGTTACGCAGTTGAAACGTTGTTCAATTGATTTGATCCCAATATTGAAACAATAGTTCGGACAGTTCTAAAATTATATTTTAATATCAACTAATTATCGGATGAGTAAAATAACTATAACTCATTGATTTTAATAAGCAGTTGTGGAAAATTGTCTGAACTATTGTGAAAAACAGATCAAAATATTAACTTTTTGAATCAATTGAAAATTAGATTTGAACTGCGTCATTCCCAAATTTGTTGAAAAGTACCATAAATGGTATGATAAAATATTTCATCTTTCAGGGCAAGCGCATATAGAACCGGTTTGACATCTTTGACATCTTTAAAACCGAAGTTTATACTGAAA
>DYNO01000050.1 GCA_020721025.1 Thiomargarita sp.
TGTATTCGTAACTGAATAACATTTGTTTTCCTACAAATGATTTAAGATCACTATAAAATGTTTGAATCGCCATCATCAAGAAGATTTTTGTCTTCAAGAATAAGGAACAGAAACATGTCGGTTTTTACGAAAGTATTTATCGTTTCTTGTGTGATTTTTACCCTAACTGGTTGTGCGACAATGACGGGGAAAGACCCTTTTGAAACGTTTAATCGCAGTATGTACGCACTGAATCATGATCTTGACCGCGCCATTCTCAAACCACTGGCAGAAACTTATCAGGTCATTACCCCCGAACCAGTGAATAAGGGCGTGACTAATTTTTTTAACAATATCGACGATGTACTCGTAGTCGTCAACGATTTATTGCAATTTAAATTTAAACAAGCCGCTTCAGATAGCAGTCGCCTATTTATCAACACGACACTGGGAGTTTTGGGAGTGATTGATGTGGCGAAAGATTTTAATTTGCCAAAGCGTTATGAAGATTTTGGGCAGACGTTGGGATGGTGGGGATTTAAATCGGGTCCATTCTTGGTATTACCTTTTTTAGGTCCCAGTTCGGTGCGAGATACCATTGGTCGCCCGGTGGATTCTATTGCTGATCCGCGGGTGTATTTTCGTGATGAAAAGTATAAAAACATGTTTTGGGCTTCAACCGCATTGCGACTCATTGATATGCGTGCCGGTTTAATGAACCTTGAACAAGTGCTTGATACCAGTTCGGTTGACAATTATTCAGCCATTCGTGATGCGTATTTGCAACGGCGAGAATATTTGATTTACGATGGTAATTTACCCACGACTACCCGTGAAAGAATTGATGAGGATTTTTTGTTTGGTGATCTACCGCCTCGTTAAAATCAATGATTTTAATAAATACTTGTAGAATTTTAGTTAAATCAATCAGTTGAAATAATTTCTGATTTTATCACTGATTAAGGCAGCCGCGAAATTTTCAGGCTGTCCGAATTCTTGAATATTCTTTTAAGAATCAATTATTTGGACAGTTTTAATCGAAAGAATCAACACTTGCAACAAGAATTCTGCTTGAGAATCAAACGCCGATTTCCAATCGAAATGTAAAAACATTTTCCTCATCTTGTACTTGATAACTCACTGTATTATCTGGATTTATCAGAACTTGTGGCGAAAACTCCTGTCCCGCTTCAATCGTGGTTATCTGGATTTGAAATGACGGATATAAACGATATTGTTGGGCTTGGTAGCTCACGGAAAATGTGCCATCGTTGTTAAATGTCACCGACTCCACACCTGTAATTTTCAGAGCTTCTTCAATAAAAACATCAGGTTGTAATACCGTTGGATAGATTTTCTGTGATGTGCCATCGGTATAAATGATTTTAGAAGTGGTGGACGCGCGCACGTCATCTTCTGACCACACAATACCGGGTTGCATGGACTCATCCGCCCCCGTCCAATCACACACATCATCTTTGCAAAATTCCTCCGGCGCAGGTTCGACAAAGGGATCAAACACACTGACCATTGCAACCTCGTCACCCTCTCGCCCCCGACGTAGATATTGAGCGGGTATTTGTAGCAGCGCGTCCCCCCGTTTGTTACATTTGACAGAGCTACTTTCTCCAAAAAGCGCGGTCAACTGACTGAAATTTTTGGGAACGGGTACAAAGGTAATCAGGGTATAATCCGGCGTAACTATTTGATAATTACCATTAATATTGATTGAAACGCCAACGGGAGTATCCGAATCCATCTGTTGCATGGTGAAAACATCGGGTATCAAGGTAAATTGAGTTTTTCCATTGTTCACCCATAAAATGCCGTCTGCTTGTTGCGTCATCTCATATTCACCCAATCCCGACTGACTCATGGCTTGCCGGATTTGTTGTAACAATGAGGTTCGCGAGGTTTGCCCAGCAATGCCTAATCCCGTGTTCATATCCGGTAAATCATATTCCAAATCAACCTGCGCGGGCACATTCTTACTGTTATCCAGTGTTCTAAAAGATAAATTTGCATTTTTGGGCGCGATTAAGTCACCGGTGGTTTCGTTCATTTTCCAAGTGGTGGGAAGGATATCGTAAAGTTCTTTGGTAGGAATGCTGGGAGAAATACTGGTAAGAAACATCGAGATGTCACGTTCCGGCGAACGTTTAATCGTTGGTTTTAAATAGTTTAATTGCTGGAGGGTCAACTGTTTCACAATGGCTGGGGAGAGCGCGCCGAGATTTTCCTTCGTAAACGCGGAGAGCAACTCAAAGGGCAATTGATTAAACTGGTTGATGGTGATACCGCGCACCGCCTTCCAAGTCAACTTTTTGATATGATTGCCATTCATTGCTGCAAATAGGGAGGGAGGCAGACGGGTTAAATGTTGAGCCGTGAACAATCGAAACGCTTCTTCTTCCAAACGTTGCAATTGTTGCACAGTGAGACTTTCCAATGTTGGCACGTCAATATTGAAATCTCGCAGCGATGGTCTTTCAGGATTTTGGGGGCGAATCACATTATCACACAGCGTCACATTTTGTTCTAACTGCACGGTTGGACTGAGTTTTACGCCACACAATTGACTGCCCGCTGCAACAGTGAGCGCGCCCAAATACGCAGGATGACCCGCATCGCCTTGAATATTCCCTTGTAAGATACCACCCTTGATAACCGTATCAGATTTTAAGGTGACATTGGCGATAATTCCTTGATTTTGAATCAATCCGCACAACGCCCCGCCATTGACTTGGGTATTGGGGGTGATCGTGGTATCGCATAATGTACCCCGATTCACCACTGTTCCACTGGTGCGTCCACCCGTCACCACCCCTTCGGCACAAATTGCTAAGTTATTAATTTCACCAGAATTTTCTACTATGCCACACAGCACGCCGCCAAAAACTTTACCTTCTGTCCCAATTTGCATGTCATCACTGATTTGCCCACGATGATCAAGCGATGTATTGATAACCGTGTCTGCATTCGCGTGACTTGTGGTAATAAACAATGTAAATACAATAAGATAGCGGTAGCGAATCAATAAATAGGTCATTGTTTTTCTCCATTGTTTTGAAACGAGCCTGAACTGTTCTCAGGAATGCTACAATAGAATTAATATTTTCTCGTTTGAGACTTCGACTAATGCGGGCATTTTTTACTTTAATCAAGTTATTGATCGGTGCCGTTTTCATGTTGGCAGGTGTGACAGGAATTTACATTAACTATCATGATTTTGTCTTTCTTATCGTCAGTTTAGCAGTCTTTGCTTTCGGTTTCAGTTTATTTTTTACCATGCCCACATCGCGTTCAAAATAACTGAATTGATGCAATATTTACCAAACGCTCAATTTTTTGAGATAATGTCATTATGAGAAATAATTTCAAATAAAACAAAGAGTTCTTCGTTCCAATGCGCTGCGTCAAAGCCATTGACTTAAGGAATTGTGACACAAAATATGTTTTGTTATCTGGTTTTAAGCAATAAAACTTTACAAAATGACAATAGGGTAAATTTTTATTAAATAAAACAAGTAGTTCCTCGTTCCAATGCGCCGCGTTGGAATGCAGCCCGGACGCTCCAGCGTCACGAGTGATGATTTTTAACTCATTGCTTTTTATCATCTTGATGAAAAATTGTTGCTCGATTGACAATCAATAGAGGGATACAAATCGTTGAACTCATCAAATTTGAACCGGTGACGCGGAGCATTGGAACGAGGAAATGTTTGTTTTATTTGAAATTATTTCTCATGATAACCGTGTTTGGTAAAATTTCGTTGTTTGAATTTGAGTTCTTGAATAACATCTATTTTTACCTATTTTTCCTTAAGTCAATGGCTTTGACGCGGAGCATTGCAACGAGGAACTATTTGTTTTATTTAATAAAATCTACCATTTATCTAAAAAACTACAGCTATTATCCTATGTCAGAATTAGTTCGTTTGAGTTTTTCGATAGAATCTCGATTGTTAGAACAATTTGAACAACTGGTTAGCTCAAATCAGTATAACAATCGTTCTGAGTTTATCCGCGACATGATTCGCGCCAAAGTGGTTGAACAGGAATGGGAAGATAATCAAGAAACGTTGGGAACGATTACCCTCGTTTATAATCATCATGCGCGGCTGTTGAGCGATAAACTCGTTGAATTACAACATCATTATCACGCCCTAGTTTTAGCAACTACGCATGTGCATTTGGACGCAGATTTATGTGCAGAAATGGTAATGGTTAAGGGCAAAGCCAGTGAAATTCGTGAATTGACCCATTTATTGCAACAACCCAAGGGGGTATTACACACCACATTGTCGATGACTTCAACCGGGCGACAATTTTAAAAGTGGCAATTGTTCGGAAAGTGATGCAATTTAAATCACAAAATTGGGATGTAATATGCTCAATATAAACAAAAATATCGCAGCAACAACCACAGAAGGACTCGCCGGAGTATCCCAATACAATGACATGGTTATGCCCATCATCACTGCCAAGCCACCAATTCCACTTGCTAAAAAATCCATCTGTTCGGGAGTGTGTGCAAAATTTCTTGCAATTGCCGGCGGGATAACGAGCATGGAAGTGATGAGTAAAATACCGACAATCTTCATCGCTATAATGCTCGAAAAATAAAATCATCCATGCAAAAATTGCTCCGTTGCTTTTTTTAAACTCAATAACCGGTTGTTTTTAGACCAAAATTATTATCGCAAAATCGAATCCATGCCGTCGCCAATCTTACCGTTGTCAAATTTCGTTTTCATCGCGTTGATTAAATGATGAAAAATTATCCCACAGATTAATTATATTACTTTGCCTAATGGCTCAAATGGGATTGAATAGGATGCGGTTCTGGCAGGGATTGTTCCATCATGGCACGATGTTGATGGGCGCAAAAGTCGTCGGCGGCATTATACCCGTGCATTTTCAAACTATGATTTCGCACCGCACATTCCAACAAGACCGCCAAGTTTCGTCCCGCTGCCACCGGTAAATAAATCTCTGGAATTTCAACGCCTAACACTTGACGCACGCCATAACTGCCTTGCAGCCGGTCAATATCTCGGATACTTTCAGCGGTCATGTGTTTGAGATGGACAATCAAGCGCAGAAATTTATCCGGCTTAATCGCACTGTCACCAAATAATGCTTGTACATTCAATACACCTAAACCTCGCACTTCTAAAAAGGGTCCCATACCGGGCAATGGACATGTTCCGCTGAGCACTTTTGGCGCGACATGAGAAAATTCTGGTGCATCATCAGCCACTAAGCGATGACCGCGACTGACCAATTCCAATGCCAACTCACTTTTACCAGTGCCACTTTCCCCCATAATCAACACACCCATTCCCAAAACATCCATAAATACCCCATGTAAAGTCACGCGCGGGGCGAACAATTTGGCAAAGGACGCATGGAGAAAACTGATCACATTTTCACCGGGCAATTTCGACATCAGTAACGGAATATGGTAATTTTGAGCACAATGGCGAATATCCTCCGGCACAGTAATGTCATCAACAATAATAATACACGCCAGATTGTAATTCGCAAACAGTTGATTTAACGAACGACCGTAGGCTTGTTCATCCAATGAACCCAAGTAATCTAATTCATAAAAACCAATAATTTGCACTTGATGCGGGTGAATAAAGTTGAGATAACCAATGTTTGCTAATTTTTGGTCATTTTTAAGCAAAATTTGGCGTTCGCCGTTTTCTTTCCCAACTAACCAATGCAGGGCGAGACTATCTGCATAATTTTTATACAATTCATGGACGGTGAGGGTTGCCATAGTGACTTTGATTGTTAAACAGTTGATGGGAATTTCCGAACCATAATTTACATCATTATGTTAATTAAGCAAATTGTGCGAATTAAGGTTCAGACAACTAATCTGGAATTAATATCGTATCATGCGAAATCGGCGCAGGTTGCGGATAATCCAACGTATAATGCAAGCCACGACTTTCTTTACGCAACAGGGCAGAACGAACAATTAAATCGGCAACCAAGGCTAAATTTCTCAATTCAATCAAATTATTGCTGATCCGAAAGTTACTATAATACTCATTAATCTCTCGTTGCAGCAGATCGATACGATTTTTAGCACGTTGCAGCCGTTTGGTGGTGCGTACAATGCCGACGTAATCCCACATGAATCTCCGAAGTTCATACCAGTTATGCGTAACGACCACTTCCTCATCAGAATCGGTGACACGGCTGGCATCCCAATCGGGCAAATCGGGCGGAAAAGGAATATTTTTCAATTGGTTAAAAATATCTTGACTGGCAGCATGGGCAAAAACAACGCATTCCAATAAAGAATTACTCGCCATCCGATTCGCCCCGTGCAATCCCGTATGCGCCACCTCACCAATCGCGTACAAGCCTTCCACGTCAGTTTTTCCTGTCAAATCAGTCATTATGCCTCCGCAGGTATAATGTGCTGCTGGAACAACGGGAATTGGCTCATAAGTCATGTCATAGCCCAAATCTAAACAGCGTTGATAAATATTAGGAAAATGTGAAATGATAAAATCGGCAGGTTGATGAGTGATGTCTAAAAATACATAATTGCAACCTAATCGCTTGATTTCATGATCAGTTGCGCGCGCCACAATATCCCGCGGTGCCAATTCTGCGCGGTGATCAAATTTGTGCATAAATGGCTCACCATTAGGCAGTAATAATCGTCCACCCTCGCCGCGTACCGCTTCACTGATCAGAAAAACATTCGAGTCATCAACGTGATAGAAACAAGTAGGGTGAAATTGGATAAATTCCATATTTGCCACATAGCAACCCGCGCGCCACGCCATCGCAATGCCATCTCCCGTCGCTACAGTAGGGTTACTGGTGTGCAAATAGGCATTTCCCGCACCACCAGTGGCTAAAACCACGAAACGCGCTCGAAATACCGTCACTTCGCCCGTGTCAATGTTGAACACATACGCCCCCAAACAACGACGCGAGGCTAAACCAAATTTCTTGCCAATAATCAAGTCGATAACGATATGACGTTCAAAAATTCTGATATTAGGATGCGCCGAAGTTTTCGCCGCCAAACTGGTAATCACTGCGCGTCCTGTGGCATCTTCGGCATGAATTACCCGTCGCCGGCTGTGTCCCCCTTCGCGAGTCAGGTGATAATTCATTTGTCCGGTATTATCTGCGGTTTGAGTGAATTGCACTCCCTGTTCGATCAACCACTTAATTCGTGCCGGTCCTTGGGATACCACAAAATTCACCGTCGTCGTGTCACACAACCCCGCGCCCGCATTGAGCGTGTCTTCGATATGGGATTCCAGCGTATCATCCTGCCCCAACACCGCCGAAATTCCCCCTTGCGCATACTGAGTATTACCCGCGTCAATTGCTGCCTTGGATAAAACTGCAATATTTGCATGGTCAGCTAATTCGAGCGCGAGCGATAGACCCGCCGCACCGCTTCCAATCACTAATACATCATAATCTGCTTGTTGGCTCATAGTTTGCACATTTTTGCAAAAAATACATCATTATTTCAATAAATTAGGCATCTGTCACTTTCAATTTAGCCCATCGACATTTCAAGCGGTGATCAAATCAGAAGTATTTTTCTCGGTTTAATTTCGCGAGATTGGAAATTGCTCAGTTCGCCCATGCCACAGGAGAGATTCTATCTGATTGTTTATTCGCTGAATTTTGGTTCAAACGCTCATTGATTCATACTGGGCACTTGCGCTGAACTGCGTAATTTCGCCAAATTTTCCAATACGACAGTATTATTGGGGTCGATTTTCAAAATTTCTAAATACATAGCTTCAGCATCAGCATTTCTACCCAATGTTCCCAAAATACTGGCAAGATTGGCACGCGCCGACACGCCCGCGGGATACAATTCAATCGCTTGACGATACGCCTGTTCCGCCTCGGCAAGCCGTTTTTGTTCATAAAAAATATTGCCTTGATTGACCAAGAACTTGGCACGATTGAAATGATTTAATTCGCCGCGCAAGGCTTGATCAATCCACGTCAGCGCGACGGTATATTCCCCCATCATTTTATACGCGACCACCATATTTAGAATCGTTTCAATGGAATAGGTCGTGGTGATGGAGCCGTCACGATTGGTTATGCGGGTCACGGAACGTTTTAATGCTTCAATGCCTTCCTTCGGTTTTTTTTGTTGAATCAAATGTTTACCGAGAATCACCCACGCCCGACTTTTGTTTGGCGATTGTTGTACATTGTGCTGCCATAATGCAATGGGATCGCGCCACTGTTCATTGCGTAACCATGTTGCCGTGCCCAAAGTGACCACAAGTATCAAACTGACGGCTAAAGCGACGATTTGATGCAGTTTTCCCAAATAAATGATGATAAACCAAGCACATAACGTAATCAAACCTAAATTTGGCAAATACGTTCGATGTTCAAAAACGACATCTCGAATGGGAATCACGCTAGATTCAACCAAGTGCGCCAAATAATAAAACAAAATCCCAAACGCTAACAGTGGAAAACGGCGAATGGTGAGCAATCCAACCGCCAAAGTGATCAAATGGGCGATCATGCTCCAAAAAACATCGCTGTGCAAGATTCTGGCAATTAAATGGTAGTTGGCATTGTCATAAAGTAACGATGTTGCGATGGGGTAATCATAGTCAATGTGCAAACCTATCGGGATGAAAAATAACCGAATATAAGTCCATAACACGTTAAACTGGGTGTAAAGATAGGATTCACGGGAAATCGCGGTTGTTTCTTTGGTGAGGGCTTGCATCGACTCCAATGAAAATGGATGTTGTTGAAAACCATAAACAATAATCAGCCACGCCGCGATAATTGTAAAAAATGTGGCACTCACCACGCGAATGACGTAAGCCAGCGGTTTTGGAAAGAAAATGAATTCAATTAATAAAAGTGCGAGTAGCAGGGTGGCGGTATTTTGTTTAGTAAAAAATCCTAATAATGCCAATAGGATACATGCAATTGACCAAAGCAAACGGGGGGTGACTGTGGATGCGAGTCGAGCTTGTACAAAACTTGCCATACTTGCAATATAAAATAATGCCGCCAAGGATGCGAGACGTTGCACAATGTAGGTGACGGCTTGGACTTGGAGCGGGTGCAGCACGAAGATCAGCGCAGCAAGCAGGGGCAACCAAATTTTAGCATTTTGGGGCAGATGTTCGGCTAAGGCGGGGGTACGCATCAATCCGCGCAATAATCCCCAAACCGCAATCCCAGTCAACAGATGAATCATAATATTAACAATATGATAGCCTGTCACGTCAAAATGATGAATTTGATAATCGAGCGCGAAACTGAGATAGCCGATGATGCGTAATGGGGCGAAATTCCAGAGTTCTTGAAGTGTTCCCTGCCATTGATAAATGATTGGATTTTCTTGGATTGATGAAAAGTCATCGAGGTAAAAAGGTACATCAAGGCTGTGATAGTAACTCACCCACACGGCAAGGATTACAATACAAAGTTGGATGTACCAGCGGCTAATCAAGGAGAAGAGGTTATTTGGAGTCATTTTAGGTACTTTGTTATGCGAACTGAGCGATTTCTTTAAGTTTTTCTAAAAAGCAAGATGTTTTTCCCAATCATTCAGCAAAATGATATGTCCCAATTGTAACGTTTTACCGAAATGTCTCTGATCGGCAGTGACAAAATAACAGGCATGCTGAATAGCTAAAGCGTGATAACTCGCGTCATAAAAAGAGGGAAATCCAGATTTTGCATGACCTATTTCACAAATTTCAAGAGTTTTTTCTACATCACTTTTGTCTAGTTCCACCAGTTGTAATTGACTTTTCTGAAGTTCAGTAATCAATTCATACATTGTTAATGCTGGGAAATGACTCATTTTTGCAACTGCCAATACTTCATACAGAAATAAACTAGGCTCAATAATTTCATAGCGTTGTTCGATCAACATGCTCATCAAGTCAATCGCTTGCTGTCGATCATGCTCTTGCAAAAACAACTTGCAAAATACACAGGAATCTAAAACAATCTTCTTGAACATGGTTTACTCATCATTTTGTCTTAGCATACTTATCATCTCTGTGGATGAATGACACGTTTTGACCGGTTTAATTTCGTGAATGAGCTTGATAATCCGTTGATTTTTTTCTAGTTCGAGAATAGATTGTTCTTCTACTTGTAATTTCAGTTGGATTGCTTCTTGTATAAATTTTAATACATTGTCATGTTGCAGTAATCTTTTACCTAATTCATCAGGTAAATCAATCGCAAATTGCATAAGTCAGCTATCTCCAATCTAGACAATTAATATTACTAAGTTTAAACAATAGACTTCTTGCAAAAGCCCAATACTGAAAATTTTTATAGTTTTAAATCAGTAGATTGGCTTTAATTATGCAAAAAGTCTAATGAATGCTACATGCCAATAATGCTAAACCCGCAATCCACATGAATAATTTCGCCAGTCACCGCGGAAGATAAATCCGAACTCAAAAATGCTGCGACATTACCTACTTCATTAATCGTGACATTACGGCGCAACGGCGTGTGTTTTTCGACATAATCCAACATGCTACGAAAATCGGCAATTCCCGCAGCGGCTAAGGTGCGAATCGGACCCGCTGAAATTCCATTGACCCGCGTGCCTTCCTGCCCCAAACTATACGCCAAATATCGCACATTGGCTTCTAAACTGGCTTTTGCCAATCCCATCACATTGTAATTCGGCACGGCACGCTCTGCACCCAAATAACTTAGGGTAATAATTGAACCATTTCGACCTTGCATCATGCTACGCCCCGCTTTTGCTAAGGCTGACAGGCTGTATGAACTGATTTCATGGGCAATTTTAAACCCCTCACGCGAGGAATTTTCTAAATACGCGCCTTTCAATTCTTCGGCGGGGGCAAATGCTACCGAATGAACAATAATATCCAAGCCGTCCCAAGATTTTCCTAATGTATCAAAGACTTCGGCAATCTGTTCATCGCTACCGACATCGCAAGGCATCGTTAAACTCGAATCACATTCCTGCGCCATTTTTTCTACGCGTTCTCGCAATTTTTCACCTTGATAGGTAAATGCCAATTCCGCTCCCTCCCGCCGCATGGCTTGGGCAATTCCCCATGCAATAGAGCGATTACTTGCCAATCCTACAATCAACGCGCGCTTATTTGCTAAAAATCCCATCAGTGTTTTCTCCTCTTTTCTGTGGTATCATACATAAATTTTTGTTTTTAAATAGAAAGTTCAGACAGTTTTTTTATAATCGTAGGAGTTACGCAGTTCAAATCTGATGTTCAATTTATTCACAAAGTTAGTATTGTGATCGTTTTACGATATTTGAATAAAATCAATTGAATAACGTTTCAACAGAGTAACTTCTAGCCCGTTTGAATCCTAATTTTCCTAATTCGTGGAATTCACGTAATGGTTGGTTGTATCCATCATATTAATTTTGAATCAGTTTTCAGTGGGGTGTAGCGAAACTGTCAGGGTGTAATCTTCTTTGAAATTAAAGCGGTAAGTTTTATCAGCGCATATCAATCGATATTCTGAATTCAAGCTAAAATCATTCGCTTCCGTGGCTTTGAACAATTTATGTTTTTTATCCGTTTTTACAACACGATCAAAAAGACCGCGCAAGGAAGCATTCATCCCGTGAGATAAATTCTTGAAGACTTTTCCGTCTATATCTGTTGATTTGACACGAGTATAATCCACTTGAGCATAATTTTTCAAAATGTTCACGAATTTATCAACCATCTCAATAAAAGTGGTCGCTTTCGATAAACGATCTTGAGTTGAGTGAAAAATGAAATAACGAGTATTTGTTTTGCGCCAATGGATTCTGTTTAACAAACTCCGTATCTGTCTATGGCTATCTGCAAAAAAGTAGGGCGAAGTTTCATTCATGATTGTCCAAGGATTATCAACACACACTTTGACTTTCATTTGATTCATAATGAAGTCTAAATCTCCAGAAAATCCAACAAGTTCCTTTGCAACGATATAATCTATGCTCGCACAAACGAAACCAGAATTTTCAACAACAACAGAAAAAGTTTGGGGCGCGAACTTCCCCATGAGCAGGGCTACATATCCGCCATAAGATGTGCCATAAACAACGAGGCGACGACGATTAACTTTAAACTGTTTGAGAACTTCTCCCAACACTTGCAGATGGTCAATTGCAGGCAATAATCCAAACGATTGATATTCGTCACGTCCTGTTTTCAACAATACTTGGCAACGCTGGTCTAAACATCTAACCATAGGTAGAGCTTGAGATAATCCATCCAGCACCCATCGAGTATAATTATCTCGTTCTTGAAGCGTCTGTTGATGAATTTCCTGATCATTAGTTAGTTTTAGTCCATAAATAGCTTGTATTGAATAGGAAAAATCGTCAGCCAAACATATATTCCCCCCCCCCTTATTGGTATTAGGTCTATTGTAGATACCAAAGTAGTTGATGCTGACCACGACACAGTTATGTTGATTTGCTAAATGCGGACTTAATTTGTCTGCAACATAGTCATCATTCGCCAGCATACCAAATCCCGGAATAAACATAATTAATCCAGTATCTTGCTTGATTCCTTTATCTGGCAGAGTCACGAAATACTCAATCGGCTGGCGAGGAAATTTTAATTCAATATCCGGATGTGGTGTTAAGCTAAATTGTTGTTGAGTCATAAAATTAATTCTTGATTTGTTAAATTTGGAGTTATGCAGTTGAATGCAAGATATATAAAGGGTTTTGTAGATATGACAAACTATCAATCAAGTCAGGCAACAATTTGTTGAGCCTGTGCTGCACTTGACTGAGGGTTACGTCCTTTTAACCAATACGTCATCATCTCCCCTTTTCCTTTCACATGAATAATGCCGCGTTGCTCGAAAATATATTTATTTTTCAAAATTTGATACGTGCGTTCAGTCACTTGAATACAGCCGGGCGCGCCGCGCGATTCCATTCGACTGGCAACATTCACGGTATCGCCCCATAAATCATAAATAAACTTCTTGATCCCAATCACGCCCGCCACCACCGGACCGGTATTAATCCCGATGCGAATCTGAAATTGTTCACCCGTAATTGTTTGTAAATCCAATATTTTATCTTGCATTTCCAACGCCATTTCGACAATATTTTCTGCATGAGTGTCATTGGGAATCGGTAAACCGCCCGCCACCATGTACGCATCGCCAATGGTTTTTATCTTTTCTAAATCATAATGTTCCACCAATTGATCGAAAGTTGAAAAAATGCGATTCAACGATTCCACCAATTCCTGCGGCGACAACCGAGCAGATAACGGTGTAAAATCAACAATATCGGCGAACATAATCGTTACTTCGTCAAAATGTTCTGCAATGGCACTGTGACTTTGTTTCAATTGTTCAGCTATCGCTTTTGGCAAGATATTCAACAATAACCGCTCTGATTTCTCCTGTTCGAGCAATAATTCTGATTCTGCTTTTTTCTTCTCGGTAATGTCCCGCGCCACCCAAACGACGGAATCCCGCGTAATTGGCGAAATACTGGCAGAAAACCAAAATTCGCGTTCAACAATCTTTAAATTATATTCTACGTTAAAAGTTTGTTGTGTTTCAGTGACTTGGTGAATATACTGTAAAAAAGTATCTGCTTGTGCCAACGGCAAGACTTCATGTAAAGTTTTTCCAAGCAAGTGATTGGATGGTTTATAAATTGCTAGTGGGTTGGTGGGCGCGATTTTTAAATACCGTCCTTGCGTGTCATAAACAAAAATAAGCTCGGTCATCGCAGAAAATAAGGCTCGCAACTCTGCCGCAGTTTTTTGCAATTCTGCCGTCCGTTCAATCACTCGTTGTTCTAAAACTTCGTTGATTTTCTCAAGCGCGGTGAAAGAGCCTTGTAATTGTTGCGCCATCTGGTTGAATGATCTCCCTAGCGCAGCGAGTTCTTTTAAGCGGCTGAGTTTCACCCGTTGATCTAATTTACCGCTTGCCATTGTGTGTGCTGCCACGACTAAAACTTGCAATGGACGAGTGATCGAGTTGGCGGTGAGGATGCCAAGCAAGATCGCTAACAGTAAACCGGCAATGGATAATAAAATGGTCACTTGGGTATTTTTTTCAATCTGTTGCATAAAATCGGCTTCGGGCACCACCACCACGATGAGCCAATCTAAGCCCCATTTATCTTGCAGCGGCGTGACTTGCACAAATTGTCGCTTGCCTTGAATGCTAAAATCGAGTTGTTGGGTTTGTTGAATTTCTGTAAAATTGGCAACTTCGGTTAAATAACGGGCAGTGTGGCTGATTAATAAACTTTCGCTGTCAATTGCCTTGATTCGATTGTCTTTTTTATCATTGCCGATGTAAATTAAGGGTGCATCAGTTGAAGCTGTGACTAAATTGCCGTCGCGCTCAATAATAAACGTTTGTCCCGTTTTGCCGATGTGCAGACTGCGTAGGAATTGATTGATTTGAGTGAAGAAAAATGAACTTCCAAGCACTCCACTCAGTTGATTCTCGGCGGTAAACAGGGGTTGCGCTGCGGTAATTTGTAGTTCTTGGGTGGAAATGTCAGCATAAATCTTGCTCCACACCGCTTGACCTGCCTTGATCGCATCTTGAAACCAAGGGCGGGAAGCCACGTCAAAATCACGCGGGGGACGGATAATGTGGGCAGTGCGTTGACCGGTGGCATCGGCGGTGTAGTAAGTTAAATGACCAAATTCTCCTACCATCATGGCTAATTCATCGTCTTTGTGACGAGATACACCAAAAAATTCGCCATTCTGTCTTCCAAAAAAATTGCTGTAAATCATTGGAAAAGTATGCATCTGTTGCCAAAAATGTCGCTCCCGATTTTCAATTTCGTGCAGATCAAGTTCGCCCATTAAAACGGCATTGGCATTGAGTTGATTGACCAGATGAGGAATGGCGAGGTGAGATTCGACAACTTCTTGAATTCTTGCAGTAATTTCACTACGCACTTCAGACGCAACTTCATTGACCGCCCGTTGCCCATTGTTCAGCGATAGCCAGCCGGTCACGCCTACGGTGGTAGAAATGAGGACGACAAAGGGAACGACGAGGAGCACGCGCAATGGTACTTTTCCAAGTAATTGAGCTGTCCATAAAAAGCGTTTGCTGGGCATTGAGGCAGGATTGCGTAATGGGTTGTGATGTGAACGGTTGTAATCGGTCTATTGTAATAGGTTATGTCGCGAAAACGTTAGGTTCAGCAATTTTGTTTGTATTATCACAAAAAGCATTGGTAATTTGTTAAAATTCTACTTTCCATTTCAAAAATTATGGACAGCACGTCCTCAAGCTGGGAATGTCAATCATGAAGTATTGTCAATTAGGAAATACTGATATTTTGGTCAGCCAATTGTGTTTGGGCACGATGACTTGGGGTGAACAAAATACCGAAGCGCAAGCCCGACAACAATTGGATTATGCCATAGGTCAGGGGATAAACTTTATTGATACCGCGGAATTGTATCCGGTGGCGGCGCGGGTCGATACGCAAGGATTGACAGAACAATTCATCGGGCGGTGGTTGAAACAACATGGCAGGCGAGATCAGTTGATTTTGGCGGGAAAAGTGGCGAGTTCGGAAGAGATTGCGAAACATATTCGTGGCGGGCCCCGGCTGACTCGGACGCATATTCACTCGGCAATTGAGGACAGTTTGCAACGCTTGCAGACCGATTATTTGGATTTATATCAATTGCATTGGCCCGACCGTCAGAGTAATTTTTTTGGTAAATTGGGCTATGTGCATCAATCGGACGAAGAAATGACTCCCTTGTTGGAAACGTTGCAAGCGTTGGGCGAATTGGTGGCAGCGGGAAAAGTGCGTCATATCGGCGTGGCGAATGAAACACCGTGGGGAGTGATGACTTTATTGCATCTGGCACAACAATATAACCTACCGAGAATCGTGAGCATTCAGAATCCGTATAATTTGCTTAACCGCGTGTATGAGATTGGTTTGGCTGAAATTGGACATCGCGAACAGATCAGTTTACTGGCATATTCTCCGTTGGCATTTGGTACGTTGACCGGTAAATATCTTGAAAATTCCCCGCCTCATGCGCGTTTGACCTTGTTTGAACGTTTTAACGTGCGTTATTCCAACGAATTCGGACAAAAAGCCATCGCTGCGTATGTGGCAGTGGCGCGCAAATATGGACTGGCTCCGGCACAGATGGCATTGGCGTATGTTGCCAGTCGTCCCTTTTTGACCAGTGCGATCACCGGTGTCACCCAACTTGAACAATTACAAAGCAATATCGCCAGTTTGCAACTCAATTTAGACGAAGCAGTGTTACAAGAAATTGAACAATTACATCAACAGCATCCGAATCCATGTCCTTGAAATAGTCTGAACGCTTAATTTTTCTAATTTCCATAAAGAATCTTAAATTATGTAAATCAATAAAGATTGTCTGAATCAGAATTGTTAGAATAACGGCGATGCTGGAACTAACTCATTTCAAGCTGGAAATTCTAAAATCCTGTTTCGGATAATTCTAAGATAAATGAATTGGTTGGAGCATTTTGAGTTCTGATGATTTTTCACTGTGCAGAATATGCCAGATATCCCATTGCATTTGTCCGTTCAACCATAATTCAGCCGATGTGCCAAATACACACGATAAACGTAGAGCCGTTTCAGCAGTAATCGGTTTTTGATATTCCAAAATGTCATTAATTTCTTGTATTGGTATGCCCGTTGCCTGTGCCAACATTTGTGGCGTGAGATG
The DNA here is from genome assembly GCA_020721025.1 of Thiomargarita sp. Taxonomy (GTDB): domain Bacteria; phylum Pseudomonadota; class Gammaproteobacteria; order Beggiatoales; family Beggiatoaceae; genus DYNO01. The sequence goes on from DYNO01000050.1 coordinate 16,731, forward strand.
ATAGGGTTGCATGAATTCCGCTTGTAAGATTTCACTGGGGTGTATGGGCGGACGGTGAGTAGGTAAGTTCATATTTTATCGTTCCTTAGTGATAATCCACAATTTCTACTGATGTGATGCCCTCAGTTGTCCAGTTAAAACAAATTCGGTATTGTTGATTGATCCGGATTGCGTATTGACCTGCTCTGTCTCCTCGCAATTTTTCTAAATGATTACTGGGAGGAATACGCAAATCTTCGATATTAATCGCATTATCCAAAAAATAAAATTTTCTCAGCGCAATCTGCCATAATGTTCCCGGTAACGTTTTTCGAGCTAATTTAGAGGGAATACCATTGTAAATATCTTCAGTTCCTTGATCAAAAAATCCTATAATCATATTAGATATCGTCTCAATTGGGCGAGTCGTGAAATCAAGGTTCAGATTTCAATTTTTCTTCCAACACTGCCCCAATTTTGCCGGGCTTCAGTTGAAAAGTCAATGACTTGCCGTCGCGTAACACCGTGAGTTCTTTGGCAGCACCGTCGGCGGGTTCTTTGGCACGTCCTTGAATGAATTGAGACCTGCCTAAAATCGGTTGCTGATCATAATGCGTGAAAATGTCACCCACTTGAATGCCTAATTGCGCGGCGCGGCTGTCAGGAATAACTTGTTTCACAATGACTTGATACTACTTGCCATCGAGGTAATTTTGCACTCTGCGTAAATTTTCAGCAACTGCTTGGGTATCCGGGTGTTTCTCACCTAAAGCATTTTTGAAAATATGGTATGCTTGTTGAAACAACGGCAATGCTTCCTCATACTTTCCTTGTGATTCATACAAATAAGCGAGATT
>DYNO01000051.1:0-10514 GCA_020721025.1 Thiomargarita sp.
AATCAAAAAGTGGAGTTTCTGAATTTTTAGCTTGGCTTTCGCATAACCATTCGATTCTCTCACTTTTCGAGATAAACTTCTTTGTAACTTCCGCAACTTACGCAGATTCTTTCGCAACTTTGTAAATATTTTGCTCTGTCTTGTTTAAATCGGGTGTCACTTGATTTTTAAGATACTTCACAAGATGACACCCTACTATCCAAACTTAAAAAAGAATAAAATCAAGCCATCTTTCGCAATTCTTCTCTTTTATTATTGTCAAAGGTTTTTTTCAACGAAGTGACGATTTCCCGCCGAATGTCTTTTAAGCGCGGCTTTTCATCTTCAGTAAACGGCAACGGGCGACAGGCTTGCATTGCGTACAATCCCACTCGCGCCGTCATCACGCCACTGCCCACCCCTTGCATTGCCTGAGCAGATAACATCGAAAGCATTGATCCACCGAGAATTTCTGCCATACTGTCCGCCATCATTTCACTGACATCGGCATAGATCAAATTTTGCAAAACCGCCCCAAATAAACTCATCGACGCTAAAAAGCTGGGACGACCACCATAAAGTTTTGCAATATCTTGAATTAAAATCAAATTTCGCCACAGAGTTAGCAAACTATCCAATAACGCAATCTGGCTGATCATCACTAATAACGCTGTTTCTTTGGAACGTTTTGCCACCAACCGATGCGCTTGCTGATCGATTTCTTTCAATACCTGAGTTGAATAAAGATGGCAGACATCGCGATCATGATGGCTATCGTTCAAAATCACATAAAATCGATCCAGATGTACTTTTACATCAGGGCGTTGCACATAAAGTTGCGTCATTTTATTGACGTATTTCAGCGCGTTACCATAACCATTTGTTTCAATTAACAAACGTCCTTCTTCTTGCAACTGTGATACGGCGCGTAATGAGATAATATCTTGATAATTACGCCAAATAATCATGACCAACGCGGACAGAATCGAACCGACCAAGATGAAAAAAATCCCCCCCAACAACCAACTGTGCTCAAATTGTTGCGCTACAAATAAATAAGCATTTTCCAACGTCATGAAAATCAACAGTAATCCTAACAATCCCAGCAACCACAACCATATTGCAGATTCGGACGGCTTGGTCAGCGGAATTTCATTATCCATAGCGGATTGATTGGAAAGCGTTTCCTCCGGTTCTGGTTCGTGGGCTAAAAGTAACGCATTGGTTTTTAACGTAATTTCTGGCGGCAAAATCACTGGCGGAGTATAAGTTAGAGTGACAATCGCTTCTTCTTCCGCAATACTTTCCACTTCATTTAAATCGAAATAAACGGGTGCTTTCCACATCTTAGTAGTCATTAAAACTTGTCTCCTAGCAAAAATTCGAGCGCGCGGTCAAGGCGAATATGAGGCAACCCACGTCCATTGGCATGGCTGAGGCGCGGGGGCTTAAACTCCAGAAAATGAAAGCGTCCCTCTACCCATTCTTCAGGAAGCGGAATATCCACCGGAACTTCGCCAGGAAACAAGGCGATAGGTTGTTCAGACTCCAGTGGCACCCCCTTGATGCAGGAAATTTTCTGTCCCTGAAAGTTGGTATAAGCCGCTTGCGTACATTTTACGGATGCTAACGCCAAGGTTGCTGTTTTCACCCCTTCAAATTTTACATTATTTTGGGCTTGAGCCAACATCTGTTCGATAAATCGTTCTAAATTAGGAAGTTGGTTTGGTGTAACGTGATCAGCCTTGGTCGCTGCAAAAAGTAGTTTATCAATTTTTAATCCAAATAGCTTGTTTAACAGCCCTGATTTACCATAAGTAAAACTTTTGAGCACCAAATCAAGCGCGTCTCGCATGTCAGCAAAGGAGGCGTAACCGGTATTAAATGAGCGCAATACGTCCGCTAACACAATTTGACGGTCAAAACTTGAAAAATGCTCCACATAAAACTTTTTAACGACTTGTTCTTTATAGGCTTCATAGCGTTTCTTCAGCACAGCATAAAAGCTATTTTCTTTAATTTCACTCGACGGCAGGGTAAATATGGGGCAAAATTCTAAAATTGGTGCTCCTTTTAATTCCCCCGGCATGGTGAAATGCCCCGGTTGCAGTAAACTCAAGCCATATTGCGGACTTTTGCATTGATAGAGAAATTCGGTATATAGGGCACTGGCTTGACGTAAAATAGTATCATTTGCCGGCTCACTTAAGTCGAATGTTGCAATAAATTCCCGCCAAGGTTGCGATAACGTGAGGCGCGGCTCTTTGTCGCAGAGTTTAGCAATTTGCTGTGACCACGCTTCAAAATTTAATTCCAACAAGGGCAAATCGAGCAACCATTCACCGGGATAATCAATAATATCTAAAAATAGCGTGTTGACCGGCGAAATGCGTTTTAACAAGCTATTTTCAACTTTATAGCGAATGGCGAGACGTATCTCACTGATTCCCTTGGTCGGTTCTGACCACGTTGGCGGGTTGTCGTACAATTTTTCAATTGCCACATCATAACGAAATGCGGGAATGTGCAGATCGGGTTGCGACATTAATTTCACGCCCTGTACTCGCCCACTGCTGACCACGCTAAAATAGGGTAAATGAGGATTTTCAATGCCTTGCAACAGTTGATGCACTAAGGACGTGATAAACACGGTTTTGCCACTGCGACTCAAGCCCGTGACCGCTAATTTCACCTGCCGATCAAGGGTGCGATTCAAGCGTTCTTCTAAATTGTGTGGTAACCACGATAATGACAACTGATTTACTCCTTGAAAATTTGAATAATTTATAGCTTTAACTCGCTGGCAAACTTATCTATTGCATCAAGTAGCTCATAAATATTTGTGTAAGGATTCCATTGATAAGGTTTCAGCCACGCCGGGTCTGCGTCTTTTTGAGTGCGTTGGTTCATGCGTTCTGCACGCTTTCTTGCTTGATCAATCTCTATTTTCTTAAAAATTTCAAATAATTGCTTATCCGCTTTATCATAATCAGTTAAACCACGTTTTTTACATTCTTCCTGTAACTGACTGTGAGCTCTCAAATCTGCGTAATCATTATAAGGTTTAACAGTCTCTTGAAAATGTAATAACAACCAAACTTCAATGCAAACGTTTGAAATAGCGATAGAAATATTTTTAGGTTCAGCCCGATCATAGGCGATTTTGTGAAGTTTATCAGAATATTTTTGTTCGGATTCACGATCATATACCACCCAAAATAAGTCACCTTTTGGACATTTCTTTTTGCACTCAATAGCTTCAGTTACCAACTCTTTCGGAGTATTTTTATTGGTCTCCTCTATCTTGATAACCTTCAAGCGGCGGTTTCCCGAATAAAATTTGTTGATATAACCTTCAAGATAATATTCTTCAGTTTCTCCTTCGCAGTAGATATGGAAAACGGGTTTAACATCCTTGTTGGAGTTACTACGTTTTTTCGGCATGTTCGTCCTCTGGAGTATTGAATAATTCGACGATACCTTGATAATTAATATTGGGAATCGCACCGAAACGACCTTCTGCATACCATTGATTAAATGGACTTTGTGGCTTCACCTTCTTTTTATCAAAATCATCAAGCGAATAAAACTTCGTTGCCCCCTGTTGTTTTTCAGTGAACCAAATTTGATCACGTCGCAACAACTCCGGAGTCATCAAGTTAATATTATGCGTTGAAAAAATCAGTTGTGCATTATGTTTGTTGACACGCGGGTCGTTGAATAACTTGATAATCAATTCCGCCATAAATGGGTGCATTCTGCTTTCTAACTCGTCCATAATCAACACCTGACCTGCTGTCAATATGCTGATGAGTACCGGAACAAGAAAAAAGAACCTGCGTGTCCCGTCCGATTCTTGCTGGAGTTCAAATGGGCGATGATTTCCGATTTCTGTTTGATGCGAGAAAAGAATTTTGTATTTTTCATGCTGCAAGAAACGCCGTTTGAATTCTTCAGGTATTCCATGAGGCAACCACAATTGAACAGGTTCAAGATTTTCTCTCTCCTGAATAATTACCTTTGAGATTCCAGTGTCCACCGCTGATAATATGCCTTCAACCTGCTTAACAATTTCATCCTTTTCAAACCAATTCAGTTGTATAGTCGTCCCATTTGGATCAATAAAACCTAGATCACTTCTGAAGAAATTATAAACTTCTCGAATCATTGGAGGTGCGTCGGCACTGTTACCCGCTTTTGATAAATAAGCATTATTTTCAAAAAATGGCAGGCGTTTCTTGCCGCCTTTGTACAAACTTCCAAAACGGATGGTTTCCCAAGTATCGTCTATCGTGCGATTGAATATCATTGCCCGTTGCGTTGTTGGATAAAAAAACAAACTTTCCTCAACGATTTTCTGAGCCGTAAATGCCACAGAATAGCGATAACGCAATGATTTATTTTCTATATCTGGTACAAAAAACTCAATTTCAAAACAAGTTGGCGCAACTTGATTACTTTCTGAAAGTAAATAAGGTTCATACGCAATTGCATTTCCTTCTTTTAAATCTCCAGAATTAACTACAATATATTGTAACGCTCTGAAAGCTAGTAATAAATTTGATTTGCCCGACGCATTTGCTCCATAAATCCCCGCAGACTTTAGTACACCAATTTTATCACCCGCGGGATAACTGACATTTTCTGACAAATGCGTTCCGGCGGTTTCCACATAAAGACTAAAAATTTGCTCATCTTGAATGGAACGAAAATTAGTGACAGTAAAATCGACAATCATGATATGCGTCTCGTATTTTGGCTATTTTTGCTTAAATTTCGTCAAAGACTAACATTTCAATAGATAGATGTCAATTTTAAACAAACTACGGGAACAATTTTTAGATTGAACTTAAATTTTGTAATTAACGGTCAATGACAAATAATTTATTGATTAATTTAAACTTTCCATTGACCAACGTGGTTGAACGTTAAAACTCAAAGGTTCTTGGAAACCTGCTTTTAAACGCACATAGCCCGTGTACGCAATCATCGCTCCATTATCCGTGCAAAATATCGGACGCGGATAAAAAACTTGAATATTCAACTCGTTGGCTAATTGTTGCAACCGAGTGCGTAGCCACTGATTCGCGCCCACCCCGCCGGCAATCACCAAAGTTTTCAAGCCCGTTTGCTGCAATGCCCGCTGTGCCTTGATTAACAACGTATCAATCACCGCCTCTTCAAAAGCCAATGCAATATCCGCACGAGTTTGTTCATCTTGAATCGTTTGCGCCTGCCAAGTGGTTAAGACTTGGGTCTTCAAGCCACTGAAACTCAAGTCTAAACCGGGACGCTGCGTCATTGGGCGAGAAAAAGTAAAACGTCCAGATTTACCCTGTTGCGCCACCCGAGCAATTGCCGGTCCACCGGGATAACCTAAACCAAGCAATTTTGCAACTTTATCAAAGGCTTCCCCCGCGGCATCATCAATAGATTCTCCCAGCAGACGATAGCGACCAATGGCTTGAACTTCAATCAGTTGTGTGTGTCCGCCCGACACCAATAATGCTAAAAAAGGAAACGTTGGCGCGGGATTTTCCAACATGGGCGCAAGTAAATGACCTTCCATGTGATGCACACCAATCGCAGGGACTCGCCACGCCCACGCCAAACTGCGCCCCGTTGCCGCCCCGACCAATAACGCACCCACCAATCCCGGACCGGCAGTGTAAGCCACACCTGTAATTTCATGAGGTTGCGTGTTTGCTGCATGCAGCACTTCCTTGATTAATGGCAATAATTTACGCACATGATCCCGCGATGCCAATTCTGGCACGACTCCTCCGTATTTTGCATGTAGTGCAATTTGACTATACAAAGTGTGCGCGAGTAAGCCCTGCGTTTCATCGTAAATTGCCACCGCTGTTTCGTCACAAGAAGTTTCTATCCCTAATATTCGCATTGTCATCGTAACCACGTCGCAAAATTTAATTTTCGTCATCAACCAATTTAGGCGAAATCCATTGTTTGTAAAATCATTTCAGGAGGCAATTGTAACTGTTTTCCTTTGATAATTGCCAATACTCGCCGCATTTCCAACTCTCGCAATAAAATATAAGCAAACGCTTTTGCCAGAGTAAAATTTTGCCGTCGCAATATCATTGCAGTACAATGTTCTATCGCCCGATTCAACTGTTGTTCAATTTCAAAAATGGTGCTCGCATCTCCGATTAATAATTGAATAGATTCAGGGAGTTGAGAAATTGCATCTGCTAAATTCGACAGTTCAGCCAAATTTTGCAACTGATGCCGCGAAATACCATAATTTGACGGAATGAGCAGATAATAAGTTTCCGCTGCCGATAAATTGTAGGTGAAGCGGTAACGAAGCAACCATAACAAATTGAATTTATTCAACAATAAAACAAGCAAGGGTAACAAATACTCCCGTTGCATTGCGGGCAAAGCCTCCATCTGTCGCGTCAAGCCTTGCAAGTAATAACGATCAATCGCGGCATCTAACGCATAAAGTTGTTGTTGCTGCTCAAAAGCACGTCTTGCCTGACGCGCCAGAGTGATATAGGGCGTGTTATCTAATTGACGTAACAACTCATTTACATCTTCAGCCCGTATCAACTGCTCGAATGGTAAACTTGCCAAATTGCCCAACGAGTTCATTTGTTTACTGATTGATTCTGCTGATAATCCGGTTAATTTACCGCGCACAATAACTTTCAGATTACTGATTTCTGCTCGATGCAGCCAGTAAAGCAAGAATTCCCGCGCTTTTCCTACTAAGGGTCGAATTAATACACTGAATTCATTAATTAAATGATTAAACCACAGTTGTTCGATCCGCGCCAAATCTAAATGGGGATCGTTGATGATCTCATCTAAATGACTGGAATCAAGATGTAGCTGTCCCAAAGGTTGTTGCAGCAACTCCTTGAATTTTTCGTTAGAAATCAGGCGCGGTGCGAGTGCAGAAACCCGCGCATTGAGATAGGCATATTCCGTTATCATACTCATGGATTTTTGCCCAAGTTCATGAATAATTGCAGGGCAGCATCCAAAGCTTTGTCATGGTTTTCTTTCGCTAACTGATTTAAATGACTTTTTTTCTCAGTATAACGTTTTTGTAATTCAGCAATGCTTTGAGTGGCATGCAATTCAGCTTTTTGCAAAAAATTTGCTTTTAATTCGGGGAGTTGTGACTTAAATTGCCGTTCCGCTTGTTGGGTATCGAGCAGCGTTTGATGTACCGTTGCCTCACGTTGGGACTGGGAATTTGCCACCATTTTTTCTGCACTTATTTCAACTTCGAGTAAGCGTTTTAAAATATCTTCCACCGCATAACTCCTTGATGTATTTGAAAATTAAACGGCTTTGTTCTTGTTCATGCTTTTTGAGGTGGGTTAAAATTGTCCAAGGCGTAACATCACCAAGGTACAACCTCGAATCACTTCAATCAGTTGGGCTTGAGCCGCGGCTTCCAATTCGTCATTTTCCGCGCCCGGATTCATGATAATACGTTTGGGGTGCAATTGTAAAATTTCGTTTTGCAGTTGCGCCAATTTATCCGTCCCGACATATAACGTTAAAGTATGAATTTCAGTGGGCACAGTTGCCAGATTTTGATAGCATTTTTGCCCGTGAATTTGTTCGGCTGTGGGATGAATCGGAAAAACCGTGTGTCCACGTTGGGCGAGTTTAAAAACTGCCTTGTTCGAGTAGCGGTCTTCTTTTGGTGACGCGCCGAGCACTGCGACGGTGTACATATTGATTTCCTAATCTGTTGATAATAATAATTTTTTGCCGGATGTTTCAATGACTCATCATATTCAATTTGTCCTGCCAGCATTTTTAGCAGGAAAGTTGTTCTTCTAACAGCATGATTTCACGATGTAATTTATCAAGAAATTGTAATTTTTTCACTGTATCTCGTGCAATCGCATAATTCATCTGCTGAAAGTGCAGGGTGAGGGTTGCGATTAATTGTTGAATTTTTTGTTCAATCTGGGTTAAAAATCGAGTTAAAACTTCAAGTTGTTTAATTTCTGCTAACGCTTCACGCAGTTCAATTTGCTCCATCAAAAATGTAGTGTCCAGTTGCATCTCTGGTTCAACAACTGTTTGTTTATCGAGTAGTTCTAGTAAATATTGTGCCCGCAACAACGGCTGTTTGAGGGTTTGGTAGGCGGTATTGATATGAGCGGCTTGTTGTAACGCAAGTAATCGTTCCTGTTCGGGAGCACCGGCGAATTTGTCAGGGTGAATCGTCCGTTGCAAATCACGGTAGTGTCGCGCCAGATGTTCGGTGTCAATTTCAAAAGAAATCGGTAGGTTGAATAATTCAAAATAGTTTTTGTTCAACAACATAGTTTTTTATACTCTGACATGGCAAGGATTTTTTAACGGAGATTGTGGTCACATTCATGGCGGTGACAACCCGTTATTCAAATTGAGTCAAACACCACCAAGAGATTGATTTATCTGCTAAAACGATTGGTGGATAAAAAAAGCGATGCGGTCGTTGAGAAATTCCCACGCACAACGGGTGTCACAACTGCTGTCATCAAGTGTTTCATTGCGTAATTCCAACCAATCTTTTTGGGACTCTTTGAGATCATTTTTGAAATTCTTGTACAATTTTGCCAATACCCCATCGGCATGACGTAATAAGCGACTGCTACAAATCTTCTTTTCCGCTTGATGCGTGGCTTTTTCGCAATCAAAACTGATTTCCTTCGGCGGACCCAACTGCGCGATTCGCTTGGCATATTCGTACAATCCACGACATTCTGCGGACTCCACGCCAACTCGCAAACAATTATCCAACTCGTCATTACGAGATTTCAACCATAATTTTTGGTCGTCTTGCAAAATAGGCACTTCAGATTTTGGTAACGCATTCAATAAGCTATAATAGCTTTTCGACATCTCACTGTCTGCCTTGCTCAGTTCTTTGTCGCTGCAAATCAAGCGTTCCACTTCGTTCAGTTTATCTTCATTTTTGCAATTAAATCCAGCGGCATTCACTACCGTATGGCTCGACAAGATGATAAACAAAATAACTATACGATAATTCAATAACATAAAATACCCTTGGTAGATTTTGGAAAGGCGCGTTTTTCACATTTTGTTATCGCTATCCATCATAAAGCAGGTTCGAGATCGACTGAATGAATATGTTATCATCAAAAAATCATCGGCTGTTGAATACTTGATTTTAAGATCACTGAAGAACCTGTACTATGCACACCGAAGCATCTTTTTCGCAATTTGTTGATTGGTTTCGTAATGCTTCTCCTTACATTCACGCCCATCGTGGACATACCTTTGTTATCTCTTTTGCCGGCGAAGCAGTGCAACAACCCAAATTTCGTCAATTTATTCATGATATTGCCTTACTCAACAGTTTGGGCATCCGTTTAGTGTTGGTTTATGGGATTCGTCCTCAAATCGAACATTGTTTGCAACAACATGGCTTAGAAGCTCGTTATGTCAATGAGTTACGGATTACCACCGAAGCCGCTCTTCATTGTGTCAAGGCTGCCTGTGGCGATATCAGTTTGACGATTCAAAGCAATTTGTCGATGGGACTCACCAATTCTCCAACGATGAACACCGCGATCCGGGTGGCTTCGGGCAATTTCATCACCGCGCGTCCGGTGGGTGTGAGAGATGGAATCGATTACTGCTACACGGGCGAAGTGCGACGAGTCGATACCGCGGCGATTGTTCGAGAGTTAGATGCGAATTCTATCGTGTTGATTCATCCGGTGGGTTATTCGCCCACAGGTGAAATTTTTAATTTATTGGCGGAAGATGTTGCAACCGCAGTGGCAATTGCGTTGAACGCGGCAAAGTGGATTTGTTTGACGGGAACAACCAACTTGATGGATGACGATGAACAACCGATTCGTCAATTAACATTGTTAGAAACCCAGCAATGGTTGGCGCGTTGTCAGAACTTTGAACAGCGGCGACAGTTAAAAAATGCGGTGCGAGCGTGTCAAGGTGGGGTGAAGCGGGTGCATCTGATTTCGCAGGAGGTCGATGGGGCGATCTTACTTGAATTATTCAGTCGGGATGGCATTGGCACGTTGATCAGCGCAGACCCGTTTGAAAATATGCGTCATGCGACAATTGAAGATGTTGGCGGTATTTTACAACTGATTCAACCGCTTGAACAAAAAGGCGTTTTAGTACGGCGGTCACGGGAAAAATTGGAAACAGAGATTGATTATTTTATGGTGCAAGAGCGAGATGGTATGATTATCTCGTGCGCGGCATTGTACCCGTATATACAGGAAAGAATGGCAGAAATTGGTTGCTTTGCGGTGCATGACAAATATCGGGGCGAGGATCGGGGCGATGCGTTGTTAGCGTTTTTGATGCGAGAGGCAAAACAACAGGGGCTAGAAAAAGTGTTTGTGCTCACCACGCACACCGCTGATTGGTTTCGAGAACGGGGGTTTATGCCAGTAAATTTGGATATTTTACCGGTGATACGGCGAAATTTATACAATTATCAACGACAATCGAAAGTTTTTGTAAAACCACTTGAAAAATAGAGAGTTGCCAAAATATCT
>DYNO01000051.1:10614-17448 GCA_020721025.1 Thiomargarita sp.
AAAATCAATTGGCTAGGAAAAGTCGAGCATCACGTAACACCAGATAAAATAAACTATAGTTTAGCGACACATCCTATCAATTTAAATTAGAACACGGGCACAACTTCGCGGTAAAATACGTCAATCAATATTGAAAAGGATAAAATTTTGAGCAAACAAACTGTATTAGAAATCATGGATACGACCTTGCGAGACGGGGAGCAGATGAAAAATGTCTCGTACACGCCAGAAGAAAAATTGACGATATCCAAGATGTTACTGACTGAAGTCAAGGTAGATCGCTTAGAAGTTACTTCTGCACGGGTATCTCAAGGTGAAAAAGATTCCGTCAGTAAAATCGTGGCGTGGGCGCAAGAAGCGCATCTGGTTGATCGGTTAGAAATTTTGGGATTTGTGGATAAAGCGCAGTCGGTAGATTGGGCGAAAGCGGTTGGAATTCAACGGATTAATTTATTAACCAAGGGATCGCTTAAACATTGTACCGAGCAGTTGCACAAAACCCCCAAACAACATCAACATGATATTCGTGACACGATTGAAGCCGCATCCACGCAGGGCATCGACATCAATGTGTATCTCGAAGATTTTTCCAATGGAATCAAAGATTCACCAAAATATGTGTACGAGATGATTGATTTTTTGCTCACCCTGCCAGTGAAACGTATTTTATTGCCAGACACGTTGGGAATTTTCAATCCATTTGAAACTTATGAATATGTTTCGGCGGTGGTGCGCCATTATCCTCATGTACATTTTGAATTTCATCCGCATAACGATTACGGTCTCGGTGTGGCGAATGCGTTGGCAGCGGTCAAGGCGGGGGTGCGTGGAATTCATGCGACAATCAATGGCATGGGAGAGCGCGCCGGAAATGCCGCATTGGATGAAGTGGTGGTCTGTCTGAAGGATTTTCTCGGTATCCCATTGAATATTGACGAAACCAAGTTGCATCGAGTTTCCCAATATGTTGAAATGTTTTCTGGGCAACGCATGGCACCAAACAAGCCGATTTATGGCAAAAATGTCTTTACGCAAACTGCTGGAATTCATGCCGATGGCGACAAAAAAGGTAAATTGTACGCGAATCGGTTGATTCCGGAACGTTTTGGGCGAAAGACAGAATACGCGCTGGGGAAATTGTCGGGCAAGGCAAATTTAGAAATGTGTTTGCGAGATTTAGGGATTGCATTGGCGGAAGATGAGAAAAAAGTTTTATTGAGTAAAATCATTGAACTAGGCGATAAAAAAGAAGTCATCACTACGGAAGATTTGCCCTATCTCATCAGCGATATTTTTGAAACGCCGCAAGATTTGCCTTTTAAATTACTCCGTTGCGTCATCACTTCTGCGTATCACATGCACCCTATTGCTGCAATCAAATGTGCGTATGAAGGGCGTGAAGTCGATGGTTATGGACATGGAAGTGGGGGATATGATGCGTTTATGCACGCGCTGAAATCGGTATTGAAAGAGTTTTCGATCCAAATTCCCCAACTGATTGATTATGTGGTGACCATTCCGCCGGGCGGCAAAACCGATTCCTTGGTGCAAGCCACAATTTCTTGGCAAATCAAACGTCATGGCAAAACGGTGGCAGTGACCACGCGCGGCGTAAATTCTGATCAAAATATGGCGGCAATTGATGCGACGGTCAAGGTAATTAACCTGATTGTGTCCCACCATCATTCGTAGTTTGATAAAAAATTTCTCAGGAAATCGGCAAAGGACTGCCAACCTGTCGAACGCGCTTTTTTTACTTAATTGATTTGATAAATATTTTCAATCGCCATGAAGTGCTGTAAAAAAATACTTGGCAAATCTTGCAAAGTTGTTTATCATGACGGCTCACTTTCATTTTAAATATTGTTTCCCCCAATGATTTCAATGACTCCATTCACGACGATTTTAACCACTGCTCATCAAGGGCAAGTCGTGGCGCGGGCATTGTTTTCCTCATACTTTCTGACCCTGCGACTGCCACCCGTGCGCGCAACCGGGTCAACACTCTAAAAATCCTGCCAAGGCGTTGGCTAATTACGCATTCCATTTTTCCATTTTCTTATTTTAATTGATGCTAGGCGTTGTTGCGCGTCCTGAGAATGCAGTCATATTCTCCGTGATGACGGTAACACACTGATAATTTTGTCGATTTGTGCACGCTGCGTTCACATTCTCGTCGCATCACGCCTGGCTGAGGAACATTGTTATGACAGACAAACTTTTTATTTTTGACACCACTTTACGCGATGGCGAACAAAGCCCCGGCGCATCCATGACGAAGGAAGAAAAAGTCAGAATTGCCAAAGCGTTAGAAAAAATGAAAGTCGATATTATCGAAGCCGGCTTTGCGATTGCCAGTCAGGGCGATTTTGAAGCTGTTCAAGCGATTGCCCGCGCGGTGAAAGACAGTACCGTGTGCAGTTTATCGCGTGCTTTGGAGAAAGACATCGACCGGGCGGCAGAAGCGTTAAAAGAAGCCAATTCGTTTCGGATTCATACTTTTTTAGCGACCTCGCCGGTGCACATGGAAATGAAACTTCGCATGACTCCCGATCAAGTGGTCGAACAGGCGGTAAAAGCGGTCAAACATGCGCGTAATTACACCGATAATGTCGAATTTTCGCCGGAAGATGCCGGGCGGTCGGAAGTTGATTTTTTATGCCGAGTGGTGGAGGCGGTGATTGACGCAGGGGCGACCACGATTAACATTCCTGACACGGTGGGTTACAATTTACCAGAATATTTTGGCAAACTTATCGCGACGTTGCGGGAACGGGTGCCGAATTCGGATAAAGCTGTCTTTTCAGTGCATTGTCATAATGATTTGGGATTGGCAGTTGCAAATTCTTTGGCAGCGGTGATGAACGGAGCGCGGCAAGTTGAGTGTACTATCAATGGGTTAGGTGAGCGGGCGGGGAATGCCTCGTTGGAAGAAGTGGTCATGGCGGTTCGCACGCGTAGCGATATTTTTCCCTGCGCTACCACGTTAGATACCACGCAAATTGTGCATTGCTCCCGTTTAGTGTCGAGTATTACGGGCTTTCCCGTGCAACCGAATAAGGCAATTGTTGGGGCAAACGCCTTTGCGCATGAGTCGGGAATTCATCAAGATGGTGTGTTAAAACATCGGCAAACCTATGAAATCATGAGGGCGGAAGATGTGGGTTGGCATACCAATCGGATTGTTTTGGGTAAACTTTCTGGGCGCAACGCGTTCCGTGAACACCTCAAACACTTGGGGATTGAATTTGCATCAGAAGAGGAACTCAATGAAGTTTTCTCTCGTTTCAAGGACTTGGCTGATAAGAAATCTGAGATTTACGACGAGGATTTGCAGGCATTGGTCAGCGATGTGTTGAGTTACGAACCTGAACATTACAAGTTGATTTCATTGAAAGTGTGTTCGGAAACGGGCGAACGTCCTCATGCCCAATTGACGATCAGTTTGGATGGAAAAGAGTATCCGGCGGATGCGGAAGGTTGCGGGCCCGTTGATGCGACCTTCAAAGCCATTGAAACAGTTGCCAATAGTCAAACTCGCTTGTTGGTATATTCAGTCAATAATGTGACAAATGGCACGGATTCGCAAGCGGAAGTCGGGGTGCGTTTGGAAAAGGGCGGGCGGGTGATTAATGGGCAGGGCGCGGACACGGATATTGTGATTGCTTCGGGGAAGGCTTATTTGAATGCACTCAATAAGTTAGTCGCTCCAGAACGCAAACATCCTCAAGTTACGCCGTGATGCTGTGTCAAATTCTGCATGGCAATTGATTTCACGCTGTTCAAATAGTGTGATATAAATCAGGATAATAGAAGAAACTGAAACCGAATAAGATTTGTGTAGTGTATCAGCAAAGCCTCATATAGCCTTTAAATTTCAATCAGTTGCGGTGCATGAGCCAACGTTGATACACCCTACACAATTTTTAAAACATCTTCTGAATCCTGATTTGGGCGCACTACCCAACGAGATTTGATAAACGACCTTGAGTTAAATTTACTGTTTGTTGAGTGACTTGCTGCAAAAAGTGTAAGTCATGGGAAACAATCAACATTGCCTGTGGCAACGCTGCAAGCAAGGCAATCACCCGTTGTTCCGTTGTCGCATCCAAACCGCTGGTCGGTTCATCCAACAATAACACCTCTGGTTGCATCGCTAATACCGTCGCCAATGCCACCAATCGTTTTTCACCACCAGATAATTTATAAGTAATTTTCGACTCATAACCTGCCAACCCAAGCAAACCCAAGATATTGCTTACAATTTTTCGTGCCTGCTCCGGCGTTTTCCCCAAGTTGAGCGCGCCAAACGCGACATCTTCTGCCACGGTTGGACAAAATAATTGATCGTCAGCATCTTGAAATAATAATCCAACTCGCCCACGTATTTTGACAAAATTAGCTTCAGTTTCACAACGTTGCTGAAAAATTTCAATCCTGCCGGCGGTCGGTCGTAACAATCCCAACAATAAATGCAATAACGTTGATTTGCCGCTGCCATTTGCTCCCCGCAATGCCACTTTTTGACCGGAGAAGAGTTGAAAATCAAGCTGTTGTAAAATAAATGGTTGTTGTGGATATTGAAAACTGAGATGATGTATGGCAATTATGGGAGCAACCATGCGATACCTATCAATCCAAATCCCGCTGTCAGCATGATAATTCCAAATCCAATATCGGCGAGATTTAAGTTAAAGTGATGATATAAATAAAATTTTCCGCGAAATCCTCGACATTTCATTGCTGCCATGATGCGTTCCGAGCGATCTAAACTTTTGACCAGTAACATGCCGATTAAATAGGCGAAACTGCGATAAGTGTGGCGATTGGCGCGGGGGACGAAGGCGCGTATTTTCATGGCTTGGCGTAGTCGCAAATATTCTTGATATAACACTTCGATGTAGCGTAATGTGAATAATAACAATAAGATAAGTTTGTCAGGCACGTAGAAATAGCGCAATACATGGGCAAGGGTGATGTTATCAATGGTGCTCAATAGTACGGTCAGCCATAGCAAAATCGTATTTGTTTTTATTGTAATTTCAATTGCTTGTTGCAAACCGGCATCGCTACCGATCAGATTCCCCACTTGAAATTGAGGCGTACCGGTAACTGTGAAGGGCAAAATTAAAAAGAGCAATAAATTGAATAAATTGAGTGTCAAAAGCCGTTGCAATATGAAAATTTTAGGCAATCGTGCTAACCAGACCATGCCCAACGCAAAACTGAATCCGATGCTGAGAACGAGCAAGTGTTGTGTGGTGGCGAAAATTGAGATAAATATCAAGGCAATCAAGACTTTCACCCGTGGATCGCAGCGATGAATGAATGAGTTTCCTTCCGTAAATGGCGAAATAGTGAGATAGAGCATTTAAATCATTCAGTTGTATGTTGTATTTTAATGCGTAGAATAGATTCTTGAATATGAAGTAAATAGAGCGTGTCTTCTTTCACAATGGAATGGCTTCTTTTAGAATTCGGTCTTTGAGATACGGGTGAATTGTTTCAGAAAGGATTAAATCGACTTTACACTGGAGTAGTCCAGAAAGTTCACGTTGTAAGGCGACAAAATCCAATGCACTGGCATAAGGGGGCAAATCAATCAATAAATCGACATCACTGTTGGCGTGTGCTTCGTTGCGTGCCACAGAACCAAATACTTTGATATTAGACGCATGGTATTGTTGGCAGAGGGCGAGAATTTGAGTTTTATATTTTTGTAGTTCGTTGAAATTTAAGTGTTGCATGGGTTTAAACCGCTTGATTGTAAGATTATCTGAGTTTGTTGTCTGAATCAGAATTGACAGAATGAAGTCTGAACCAAGATTCTCAGGATTTTTGGATGACCATGATTTTGCTTTTAATCAAGTAAATCGTGTAAATCATACAAATCACGGTTCAGACATTCTGCAAATTCTAAAATTCTGTAAATTCTGATTCAGACAAATTACAGCTCAGACAACTTGCTATATTCTTACATCTCACTGCGTTGTATCGCGTCGAAAAGTTCATTTAATGGCGGATTACCTAACCATTGTTCTCTGTCCTTGGTGTAATCACCCCATCCTGTTTCAGATTGTTGCAGAAATCTAATCATGCCGGTGCAACCCAATTGTTGGGTGAGCACGTCTATCCCTACTTGTCTGACTTGTTCTAATGTCATTGTTTGAGCAATCATTTTAAAGTACCTCTTGTAACCAATGTAGTGGATTGTCAACTGCCAGCTGTATGACATCTTGATTATTTTTTGCTTTCTTGAGTAGTCTGTCGTCTGTCGTGAGAAAGATATCAACTTTGGCTTGTTTGGCACACGCTAAATGTAGTCCGTCGTAAGACTTGAATCCAAGTTTGTTAAGACATTCGGCAATTGCGTAAATCTCTGGGTTTAATTTAAGGACAGTCGCAGCTTTACCACACATTTTTAGGATTCGATGTTTTCTATCTGAGTTAGGTATCTGATTGACCTCGTATAATACGACGCTGCTATTTAGCCATGTCCAATGACCAGTTTCTATGCGTCGAAGGATTGTCATTATCGCTTCTGATTCCAAATGAATTCTTTCTTGATTTTGGTCATCAAATGGACGATTTAAACAGCAAACATCAAGATATAGCTCCATATCATCTCTACTTGTTGGAAACTTCATTTGCCTAATTCAGATAATTGTCTGAATCAGAATTTTCAAAATTCAAGAATTTTCAGAATAAAACCAAATAATTCAGAAATGTAGTTGTTGCCTTTATTCTGCAAATTCTAAAATTCTGTAAATTCTGATTCAGACAGAAAAAATTAAAAGGATAAAGATTTACATCCTGGAAAGACGAAAACCCCAG